>NZ_JBGDTY010000017.1:0-133778 GCF_046552515.1 Salmonella sp. SAL00653 | reverse complement strand
GATGCCAGCCTGACGAAAAAAGGTATCGTTAAGTTAAGCAGCGCCACGGACAGTGACAGCGAAGCGCTGGCAGCCACACCAAAAGCGGTAAAAACCGTTATGGGTGAGGTGCAGACTAAAGCACCGCTTGACAGCCCGGCATTCACTGGAACGCCGACCACACCGACGCCGCCAGACGATGCCAAAGGGCTTCAGACAGCAAACGCGGAGTTTGTCCGCAAACTGATTGCTGCGCTGGTTGGTTCCGTACCTGAGTCACTGGACACCCTGCAGGAACTGGCTGACGCGCTGGGTAACGATCCGAATTTTGCCACCACTGTACTGAATAAACTGGCGGGCAAGCAGCCGCTGGACGATACCCTCACGGCGCTGTCAGGAAAAAGCGTTGACGGTCTTATCGAATACGTTGGTTTACGAGAAACCATAAGTCGTGCCACCGGCGCCATGCAAAAAGACCAGAATGGCGGCGACATTCCGGACAAAAAACAATTTGCGAGAACTATCGGCGCGGTAACGTCGACTACCATTACATTTGGTGAATCGGGATGGTTCAAAATCGCCACGGTTTTCATGCCGCAGACCACATCGACAGCAGTAATTAAGCTTTACGGAGGTTCGGGTTATAACGTTGGCTCATTTGAACAAGGGGCAATCAGTGAACTGGTGTTGCGTTCAGGTAACGGGAACCCGACAGGAATAACCGCCACATTGTGGAGACGTTCGCCTGTCGCGGCTAACGAGGTCGCATGGGTTAATACATCAGGCGACACCTACGATATTTATATTAATATCGGCCAGTATGCGTACTGGTTAATTGCGCAATATGATTACACCGGTAATGCAAATGTCACGCTGTACAGTACGCCTGAATATTCATCAGTACAGCTGGGAAACTCAACCAGCGGTCAGACATATACAATTTACAGTAGTCTGATGAAACCAACAGCCGGTGATGTGGGTGCATTGCCGATTACAGGGGGACGGCTTAACGGCTCGCTGGGTATTGGTACTGATAATGCGCTGGGCGGCAATTCGATTGTGTTCGGCGATAACGACACAGGCATTAAACAGAATGGTGACGGGATACTGGATACGTTTGCGAATAGCCAGCACACCGTTCGTGTCGCTCCCGGTGAAATGCAAGTTCTGGGATCCATTCGCGCAGGCAATGCCAAACGAATGACCATGACTAGCTCAAATAACTCCGTGCTGAATGCTCAATTTAATTTGTGGGGTGACGGAAATCGACCAACGGTTATTGAGCTGGATGACGACCAGGGATGGCATTTATACAGCCAGCGTAATACCGATGGCAGTATTCAGTTTGTTGTTAATGGACAAGTTATTCCGGATAATTACGGTAATTTCGACGCCCGTTATTTAACATCAGGAAACGTATATACAAAAGGCGAATCAGATAATCGTTATGTCCAGAATATCCAGCGTGGCGCTCCAGTATGGCCGGGCAAAGTAGATGAATATGGACCTGCAGAAGCGCCTGCTGGTTGCTTTTTAACACAAGCCAGACATGACCCAACAACAGCATATGGTGTGACATTTGCGTATCGACCGCTGCAAATGTGGGTGGGTAATGGCTGGCGTACAATTAATGGATGATTAAGGAAACTATAATGGAATTAAAAAACGTTCACCGATACATTCCTGATAACCCGGATTATGATAGCAATTTTCTGTATTTTCGTAGTGAAGATGGCCAGGATTTTTATGAATCGCTGAGTAAATTCACGAAAAAATATAAGTTGTGCATTGATTCTGAAAATATAATCCGTTCCGTATCAGAAGATGTGTCGCGACTCTATCCGGCTGGCTTTTCAGTTGTTGAGGTCAATAAACTACCAGCCGGTTTTAATATCTATGGCGACTGGAAATATTCGAACGGCACTATTCTGGCTGTTCCCGTTGACTATCAGGCTAAGGCCGAAACCACCCGACAGAAACTACTGGATGCCGCTAACAGCGCCATTGCCGACTGGCGAACCGAACTGGCGCTGGGTGAAATCAGTGACGACGATAAGGCCAGCCTGACTAAATGGATGGCGTATATCAGGGAGCTTAAATCACTGGTTTTAACAGGAATTTCAGACGAGGCCACCTTTAATAAAATACAGTGGCCTGTATTATCACAATAACGACTACTGACTAGCTGGTTTCTCCGGAGGCATGGGCCAGTAAGTCAGTAATATGACGTTGTGAAAAAACAGGCTGGCATTAATAAAATACACCAGCCTGAAGTAATATTCAGTTCAGGAGGAACTGATGAAGCATAATAACCAGATATACCATCAGTACTGATATGGTTGTTACAGCCTTCTGTAAAAAATTAACAACCACAAATCTGACACCACTCTGGTGGTTTTTCTATATCTGGTGGCCAGTTGTCACACCATGGCGGGCGAATAAATGGAGCAGGTATTGGCGGCCAGCCACTGGAAGAGTGTTTTGTATTATCTGGTGGGGGTTTTGAATCACTGGCAGCCATCGCAGATGTCGAAAAGGCTGCAGCCGACAATGCAAAGGCTAGGACTAAAAATATGTTCTTAACGTGTCTCATAATATCACCTTTAAGTAGTGACTCACTATCCTTATTGTTACCGCATCCTTTATTACAGATATTAAAGGTTATTCATTACCACCTGGTGAGTAAATAAAAACTATTTAGAAAATATTTACTTTAAATAAAAAGGATAATCAATGTTATATTTTCTATGGAAATTAATTCATATGAGAGTGAGTTCATGTGCTATTCAAATCCTTACTAGCTCCCATCCACTGGGAGCGCAGGCCGGGCACCTGATTAGGGCAGGAGTACCGCGACAGCAGGTAGCGATTATTTATGATGTGGGTCTGTCGACACTATACAAAAAATTCCCTGTTGGTAAATCAGTTAGTTATACAGGCGTGGAAATTGAAAGTTATCTACCGTCTTGATCTCCTCATCATCTGATAATACTGTTTGTATAAACAGTATTATCAGGAGCGGATATTATGCCCCGTCACTATGAGATAGAAATGGCCTGGCGTAACGCCATAATGTTTGAACCGAGTGGCAGAAAAACAGTTACAACAGGGAGATTTGTTCAGGAACTGGAGAAGGTAAACCATTACTGGAGCCTGCGCGAGGCAAACAGGTGGATCGAATGGCATGTGACTACGTTCAGGGATATATCGACGCAGGAAGGAGAAAACCGCACATTCCAGTTATTTAACCCTAACGGAGGGCTTTAAGCATGGGCTTTCCGTCTCCTGCAAGTGACTACGTCGAGCCCCGCCTGACTGTAGATATTTTGTGTGGTATCAACGCTAATAGTTGGATTGTCTATACATCAGATGGTTATGCAGTCGTTGACGTTTCACTGATTCAGCGGCAGGGAGATACAGTATTGATACGTTCTGACGGGGCATTACGTTTTGCAAAAATAATGGGGCAGGCGTTAATTATTGATGATGGTGAAGCGATTGAAGGCGAGGCGCTGGATGGTGTAGTTGTTATAGGAAAAGTTACGTATTTTATTAGCCGGATAAATTTTTCTGGCTGATTGATGTAACGTTGAGACCACGGTCCCAATTTTTTTACCTGACTGTATATGGTAATATCGCCAAGCGTCGTCTCCTGTCGTAGGTCAGACGCAGCCCTGCCGGTGGCGTCCGGCAGGGCACCCTGACGGCTTATATAATATAACGTCTGGTTATTTCATCAGCGATTCGTTTAATCCGATCAGCCTCGTTTGTGTGTTCCTTTAGTACAGTTCGCGAGAATGGAATCATAGTCTGTAGCTCGTTTGCTGGAATATCGTAATCAATACCAGTAGCTGCAGCCCGGATAAAATTTGTCACTGTATCGATTTCGACGAACGCATCGTCGACAGCTTCGCTAACTAGCTTTTGTTGCTCTTCCTGGTACTCTTTCAGTAATGTTTCAATTTTCTGGATCACTACCGGAGAAACGTTGTTCAGCTGGAATGATACGGAATCCCCTTTGTACTTCGCCTTGATCCCCTTACCAAACAGGCGCTCACGCGTTGCAGGTTTTGTTGGTTTTTCGGCTACGTCATGTAACTGTTTCAGGATCTCATCAGTTTCGAATGACTCACCGTCTTTCTGACGTTTGGCAAGGTGCTGGGCAAACGACAGTACAGCATCCTCATTTCCCGCGTACACCTTCGCCAGGGATTCACCGGCACGAGCACTCAGTTCATTGGGATTGCTGAATAATGCGATGATTTTTCGCGGCAGTTCGGCTGTTTTGATGCAGCGCATGATGATTTTCCGTGAGATATTTTCCGCCTCGGCCAGCTTACTGACGTTGTCACCAAACTCATTTTTTAGGCGGCGGGCATAGCGTTTCCCGCGCTCATAGGCGCTGGTCTGTCGATAGCTGTTGCCGATCGTGGATAACCAGGCCATCTGCTCGTCGTCCAGATCCCCGACCAGAACGCGGTATTCGCTGTGCGTATAAATCGCAGTCTGGCGGCGGCGACCACCGTCAGCTACCTCGATAATGCCAGAAATTTTGCGGCCAAATGCCGGATTTTGTTGTCCGGACGTCAGAAATGAAGGAATAAGGTCATCAAGAGCCGCCTGTGTCAGCAGCGCCTGGTCACGTTCGTTGCCAGACCAGACCATAGTGGCCCGTTCAACCATTTCCGCATCTACGGTTTCCAGAGTGAATGTGACGTCACGGCCACAGACTGGCAGGGTGACATGGTTCCCGACCATGTTTCTCACACGCTCGCTCAACAAGAGCGTACATTAAAGTTTGAAGGAAAGCACGACGTTCGGGTTCAGGTCATCAATGGTGAGCCGTGGTTTTGCCTGAAAGATGTGTGTGAAATCCTCTCCGTTTCAGTTGCCAGCCCAACACGCTTCCAGATGAGCATGGAAGGGGTTACAAAAAATGTAATCCCTACAGGCGGTGGCAAACAGCAACTGACTTTCGTCAATGAATCTAACCTGTACCGCGTCATTTTCCGCAGCAATAAACCGGAGGCACGGTAGTTTCAGGATTGGGTGTTTAACGTTGTTTTGCCGACAATACGCAAAAGTGGCCGTTATGGGGTCAGTTTGGAGATCGGAAATTATTGTACGTTTAGCGCATTATTTAACCATAATAATTCGTAAGGGATTGATTTAGCGTCAGTGGCCTTTTTAATTATCGCGTATTCCGTATCGCATTTAGGTTATCCGATTAGACAAAATCCCCTGAAAACACCGTATAGCGCGGGACTACAACCCCACAGCGATAGGTAAGCCTATTCAAAAATAGGCTTACCGTACAATAATTCTTTATATCCAAACTGCCCCCTGAATGAAGTACGTGAAATCACGGAAAAATGGTTATCAGAATATAACGGTGAACGTCCGCATAAATCGCTGAATAATATGACACCTGAGGAATACCGACAGCACCATTATTTGGCCGGGATCTCAAAAAATGCATGGAACTAAAACGAGTCTATTTACAGAAGAGCCATCGTCTTCGGAGGAAAAGTAAAAATACATTATTCCGCCCCGTTACCCAGCGCCAGGGATGCAAATTTTTTGGCGAATGTTTTTCATAAGTCATAAAGAGCGGGAACCTATCGGCTCCCGCTCTTTACAATTCATTGAGTTTAAAACCTCTGCCGAAAATTAAAAAATGTATTTATCTGTTACCGAATGGATAAGGCCATCGCGACATAAACATCGTCAAGGCGTCACCGAGAGACCCTATAACTATTGAATTCATGTGTAATCATTGATGCTTTATAATATACATGGTGCGGCTATAAGCCACATCTTCCGGATTAGTAATAGGATATCCTTTTACCCATGGTTTAATTAGTCTTCCATTAGTTTCCTGATAAATCGGAGCAATAGGCGCCTGTTCCCGAAGTATTCTTTCTGCTGCATTATAATCTGCATTACGTGTCTGCAAGGTGTGCTCTGTCATTGCCTGCATTATGATTTTATCGTAGGCAGGATTATTAAATCGTGAAATATTTCCCGAATGAGTAGAGGTTAACAACGACAAGAAAGTCGAGGCTTCATTATAATCCCCCACCCAAGAGGCACGGATCACATCAAAGTTTCCATTATTACGGCTGTCGATATAGGTTTTCCACTCCTGGTTTTGCAATTTAACATCCACTCCTAGATTTTTTTTCCACATCGACGCCACAGCAATAGCGATTTTCTGATTGTTTTCTGAGGTATTGTAGAGAAGTCTTAAATTAAGGTGTTTTTGTGGTCCATATCCTGCCGCACGAAGTAAACTTTTAGCCTGAGCATTAAGTTTTTCCTGGCTCATTTTTTCAAAGGGTGAAGGCGTAGACGTAAATCCTGCAGTTATATCAGGGGTAAAATGCCAGGCGGGTTTTTCACCTGTACCTAACACTTTTTCAGTTATAAGGCGTCGATTAATCGTCATACTTAATGCCAGACGAACGCGAGAGTCCGCAGTTGGCCCCTTTTGAGTATTAAACGCATAATAGCCGGTACCTAATGTAAGCGGCGTATATACCTGTCCGGGAATATTCTTCATCAGTTGTTGGTACATAATCTTAGGAAACGTTTCTGTAATATCGATGTCACCCGCAAGATAGCGATTGGTCGCCTCTGACTCTTGATTGATTGGCAAAAATGTCACTTTTTGTAACACCGTTTTATCATTATCCCAGTAATGTTTATTAGGCTCGACAACCAGCTTTTCATTCACAACGCGCTCTGTAAGCACATATGCGCCATTGCCAATCAATTTTCCTGGCTGCGTCCATTCCTTACCACTTTCAACGTTTTTTTTCTGTACCGGATAAAATGCAAAACAGGCGGTCAGTCTGGCGAACCAGGGCAACGGTTTATCCAGGTGAATACGCAGGGTATGCGCGTCAATAGCCTCTACCCCAAGCTGGTCCGGCGCGATTTTACCATTAATAATCGACTTTGCGTTTGTAATTCCTGCCAGCACGGCGAACCAGGAAAATGGCGAAAGTGTTATTGGGTCTACCAGACGTCGCCAGCTATAGACAAAATCCTGAGCAGTAACAGGCGTGCCATCAGACCATTTTGCATTATCTCGCAGCGTAAACGTCCAGGTGCGATTATCGTTACTTCTCCACTGGGTGGCGACACCAGGAATAATTTCACCTTTTTTATTCTGGTTAACCAACCCTTCATACAAGTCGCGGATTACCTGGATTTCAGGTAATCCTACAGCTTTTGCCGGATCTAGCGAAGCTGGCTCATCTTTTATTTGACGAACCAGTTCTTGTTTCTCTGCCAGTACCACTCCGTTGGGAATATCCGCTGCATATCCCAGAGAAAAATAGCTAATCATTAGTATACAACAGATGACTGAGATAATATTTTGCATAAAAACCTTACGTAAAGTGATGAAATTTTCATTATAATCAGGTTTAATAATAGTTATTCCCATTTTTAACATCACTACCTCCTTTTATGTGATAAGCTCTTAGCCAAGATTATTGATAAATAGTTAACATATGCATCCACAATAAAAGGTCAACAACATTGAATAATAATTTCCATGTCTATAAAATACAGACGGTTATGATTAATAATTATAAGTTTGGTAGAGAGTAAACCATACCTAGCGACTGATGAAGTATGTCGGGATAAAGGTCCATATCTGAGCTAATAAGCTCAAACTCTATTAGCACTAATTGTAGCAATTATACTCGCACCGTTACGCTTTATCACAGCAAAAGTATTAAGTGGCAATGGCATATTGATCGCACCATGACCAAAAATATTATTTGCTTTTAACGCAATTTTATCTCCAATGAATTTTTCTGAGAATCGGTGAATAATATAATCAAACTGACTTTGAACCAGAGGTGAGTTTGTTTTACCACCATCTTTAATAACATCTCCAAATATCACCCCTAAGCAATTCTTTATTACTGGCGAATAGGCCAACCCCATCAATTTCCTAGAAAACTGGCCGGGATCATCCGCAATAGATTCTAGGAATAGGAATTTTCCCTTAGTTTTAAGCGAAAGCCCCGAAGCCCCATTAAGCGCAGAAACCAAAAGAGAATTTCCACCAACAATTTTACCTGTAACCTCTGTCATTGAGGCAGCAAATTTATTAAGCGGTGATAACTCATATATAACATCTGTTTTTTTTCCGCTAAGAATATCTAATGTTGCTCCCAGGCCATTTTTATTGTATCCCGGAAAAATATCGCCATTAATACCCAGAACGACGGAGTGTATCGAGGGGAAATTTAAGTATTCATTTGCATAAATATGTAATGCCGTAATGTCAGAATAGCCAATAATTGGTTTTATTTTATCTGGTTTCGGATAACTCATCAATTCGCCAAGTATACTAGCGCCCCAACCTCCGCCTGATATCGCCCAGATCGCTTTTGACTCTGAACAGAAAGCATCATAGACAAATTTCGCGCGCTTCCAGATTGTATTAGCTTCATCCAGTAACGCTGTAGGCTCTATTAAATGATCAGGAATGTTTATCTTAAAAGGCGTGTTTTCTTTAAAGTACTGTTCTATTTTTTTGTAACGTTCTTGTGGATTATCAATTGGCGAAGATGGAGCTATAACGTCAATGACATCCCCTTCCTTTAAAAAATCCCAGGATGGCATATTGCGTGGTGTATCTTTAATACCAGCAAATGAATTAAAATCTAATGAGCTACAAACTGCTACACCAGTTGTTTTCAAAAGAAATTCACGGCGAGTTACCATTATACGACCTTTTTAGTGTAGGATTTCTATTTTCATACTATCATGAAGTAAATCAACATTTATTCAATAAATTGCACGTTGATCAGTTATAAAGATGCCTGCGATGTAATTTTTTCTCCCGAATAACGGCACGGCCTAGTACGTTACCGTACTCTTCTACCGGGGACTCCCGGAGCCGCCATGCTGTCCGGGATGATTTTGTCGGCTTCCTTTTTTCGTGCTCAGTGTGTCTTGTAATACTATATAAAGGATTACATCTGAGATATCAGGCGAACAGTGTGAAGTTGAGAAGAGTCATTTCATATCTGACATTCGTGGAGAATATCCTGAGACATTCTCCGCTAATTTTAAGACGAACGGTACTGAGCACCGTTCTTAACCACTTCGCCAGAACTTACCGAAGTATGGTTCTGGTTTATTAGCGCTGAGTTTGTGGGGATTACTCAGCACATAAGCGGGCTTTCTTGTTATTAGGGAGCCGCAGCTCCTTTACGTATCCTTTTTTATCCCCTCACCGTCTGGTAGGTGTCCTGCTGGCACTGCTAACTTTCGGTTATTGCTAGTGATGTCCTATCACTGTCCAGTCATGATTGGTGGGCTGGCGGGAGTTGAACCCACCGCCATGCGCCAAGGATATAGTACAAATTATTGCTTCAAATTTGCCTCAGCCATTGCCCTTAAACGCTCAATCTGAACGTTTAACTCCGAGATAATTTCTTCAGGTTGTAGATTTTTGTTGGATTGCACGAAGTCTCTGATTTGTATCATTTGGTGTACTCGGATCTCTAATTCACTATAAATGGTCAGCTCATCAGGGTCATCTTGGGATTGTTCGCCTGTTTCAAATTCGACAAAAGTATGGGGTGGATTGTGATAGACACGAGAAATCGGGATTGGCCACCACTCTTCACCGGTTACTACATCCGCATCGAATGGCACAGTTTTATCAATCTCCATCAGTTTCTGAATGAGAACAGAAGTTTTCAAACTTATCTCCATTTAGTCCTAAAGTGGTTATCAAAACTCAACGTAAACTATACAAAATCAGCTTGTTATGATGAAGGTAAAAGTGGTGGATATAGTTGCTGATAAAACGTTAAACTCTTTAAATTCAATAAACTAAGTTTGGTTGTTAAAAATGCTGCTGCGCCACATGCAGTGGTTCGAAGCCGCAGACCTGATTGTTAAAGGTATGGAAGGCGCGATTGCCGCGAAGACCGTGACCTATGACTTCGAACGTCTGATGGACGGCGCTAAGCTGCTGAAATGTAGTGAGTTTGGTGACGCGATTATCGCGAATATGTAATAACGATAATTGTTAAAAACAAAAACGGGGACTTAACGTCCCCGTTTTTATTATTAGTATTCGAACGGTTATCAAAACTTTATCAAAACTCCCTCAATTCAGACCGCAATAGTAGTTCATCCTTTACCCCGATCGTCATGATAACCTGAGCCCCCCCTGAAAGCTGATAGTTACCGATTTTGATTGTAGTGGTTTTCTTAATAATGTGTGATTTGGCTATTTTTTGAAAGTGCCTTACCAGATTTATTGTTGTTATCAGGATAATTTTTTAATAAAAAGTGATGGTTTATTGACTACAATAGTGGGTAGGTTAAGTATTTTATAAAATTATTAGCATGCTTTATTTGCTCTTCTACGAGGCTGCTAAGAAGTGTTGAAATATCAGCCTGATAAAGAATACGTCAGCGAAAGTGAATGCTATATTAGTCATAAAAATTCAGGAGACATATGCTCAAACCTATCTGCCATAGTGGAAGTATAAAGGTTCCGGAATATCTGGAAACAAATAAGGAAAAAAATGCCGGACGTACTCCACTGTCTTCAGACATTCAGCAAGTTAGAAATGTTGTTGAAGATGTTCCGCCATTTCCAGAAAGCAGAACGGCGAGAGGTTCTGTAAGCGCAGCGTACAGGCTTTCTTTTGACGAAGTGTTTTGCGGTCTCAGCAATGAAGAGCGTAAAAAGGTGTATGGTCGCCTTTTTGGAAAACAAGTACTTGCGCATATTCATTCCAGGTGTCAGCGCGACGCTGACATAATAAGAGAAAAAGCGCTCAGGCGGATAAGCCGTGAGTGTGGTACCGAAATAGATTGCACTCTCTTGCTAAATAGGATGGTGGATATTTTACAAAATGCCCGGCTGACAATAAATTTTAATGCGGCAAAAATTGACTTTGTCTCTCTCTTAAAAAATAAAGAATATCTGAACTCTTATGCATTAGGTTGCAGACCGGGAGATTTACCTGCTTATAATGTCGGGCGTGATTCAGTTGAAACTAAAGCATTTGAACTGGAGAAGTTTGCAGATTCACCTTATGCCCCATATGGTCAGACAGGCGGTTTTTCCGTAGCATATACTCCCAACAGTAAAACTTTTAGCCCTACAAGCAGACCAGTTTATGCTGCACTGGACTTTCTGAACGGTGAAAATGGAGGTGCCAGCGCCTATGGGAAATCATTTTTTGAATTAAATGATAATGTAAAAACAAATTGTACATTCTCACCTTTTGATATCTACGGCCACAGATTTGGCCTGGATACGAGTAAATTATCTACATTTTGGCATATGGAGAACCTGATTGCATCCTGTCAAAATGATTTTTTTGGTTATAATTGCTTTAAGAGTTTGGTTAAAATGGCTAAGGGCGAAAAATTTTTAGCTCATTCTAATTATGGTACAGGCTATGAAGGGAATTATATAGAGGCTCATATTCATGGTGATGTATGTTTATTCAGAGATATAAAGCACGTTTATTTGTCTTTGCAAGAAAACTCTTACTCGGAAAGTCAACTATATGATTATGAAAACAAATAAACCAGGCGCTTAATAGAGACTGCATAATATTATATTGACAAGCTTATTATCAGGCTCTTTAAAAGAGCTTTAAATGATCATGAGCACATACTTCTTGAGGTAGGCAGTAACTGCTTTTATATTTATTATCTCAGGACCGTTCTGGCAGATACCTGTGTGGCACTTTAGTGTGGTCTGGCAAAATAGAGGAATATGGACCAGCAGAAGCGCCTGCTGGCTGCTTTTCACTTAAAATGCTGGACTTCACCGGTGCTTCAGATGAAGCGACCTTCACAGTCATCAAGTGGCCTGTATTACCACAGGAGTGATTTACTGGCTATCGATATTCCTGCTCATATCAATGACAGTATTTCGCTCTTTCCCGTACATTGCTCTCCCGACCAGCTCACGGTCCAGTACATGACAGTCCTTTTCCACTTCGCTACGCCTAATTTTTTTTTAGTTGCTCTGTTTTATTGCGCTGAATTTGTACCTCAAAACAATAATTTTAAATACTTATTTGAATATTTTTTTTTATGATTTTTTCACGAAATGAGTAAAAAACAAAATGAAGAATGATATGAATAATTAATGCAATAAAAAATGATATCACACCAATTGATGGTCCTGTTTTGTATACGAATAACATGCATAAAAATATAGCAAATAGATCAAGGGAAATATCCGCGATGAAATCAGTAATTATTTTGAAAAAATTCTTCATATTACCTCTTTAAAATATCTATTTTATTCATCATTTTTAGGTCGGGCAGTGCTCGAAATTCTCACGTACAACGTATACGCTCCGGTTTCTGCGCGCTGCCCGGCTTCACACTGGCTCCAACAAGTACGCCAGCTGGAATAGATTCCTGGCGTCACATAACTTCACCTGGTTATCCACAAAAGACTCAATAAATAAACATCTTGAGTACGAAAAATTACAGTGTCAGAGAATGAAATAGCGATTCGCTGTCTTCAAGCAGTGCCTTAGTACCTGGCACGCGCTCTTTCGCGCTATAATTTTTATCAATGTTTGTATCGCCTGCTATTTTTTAAATGTCTGCTGTATTTCGTTCATCTTTTCAGCTGCTTTTTTACGCTGACTTTCAATGTCTTTTCTCGATTGTTCAACAAGTTGCTGTGCTTTTTCGGCTTCTTTTTTTGGGTCGAAAGGTTCTTTGATCTCATATCCGGCAATAGAACCATCCTTATTTAAGGTCATTACCGCACGTGCTGTATTTTTAGCAGTGATGGTAATGTCATAGACGAATTCGCCATTATGAGCTATCTCTGCTCGTACAACGATATCGCTATCTTCCGTAACGGAAATGATGCCACTGGCGTTAGCGCGTTTAATTGTTTCCTGAATACGCTCTGGTATAATGCTGAAATTGATCGAGTCGAATTTGAATAAAGCCTCTTTTAGTGCTTCTTGTTTTTGCTCCTCTGTTATAGTGCCAAAGATGGTTAAGTTGACAGGCGAAGGTCCCCCCCAGTAGCCGTTGTTAAATTTAAACATCTCTACTTTAGCAGGGGTGTTAACGCTTTGTCGAATGAATGAATACCCGCCCTTGAAGAAACGGACTTCAATAATCGCAAGATTGGCTCCACCTTTTGCGTTGATATTGGCAATAGCTTTTTGCATTTCGGCTTTGTCGTAAAAGAACATTGATTGCTGGTGCTCTTTTTGCTGGATTTTTTGCATGTATTTCTCTTGATTTTTTTCAGCTTCCGCCATGGCATCTTTATCGTTATCACAGGCGCTAATTAGAGTTGCCGCGATGAAGGTAATCGGAAGTAAGAGATTTTTATATGTAACATGTATTTTATTCATGTGAAGTATTTCCCTTTTTTATATAAAATAGATAGTCTTGACTGGTCGAGACTATCCTGGAAACATAGTAATAATGCGTGTGCATATCTGCAGTAAGTTTTAGTTATGCTGGTTTTATTTCGGATTTTTACCTGTTACTTTTTGTTCGTAAATAGGTATTTTACGTATTGATGATAAGTTTAGAACCTATCCCAGTAGGCGTAATCGTTAAAGCCAGTTTGGCGAATAAAAGAGTCTAATGGGATAGGCTCTTAATAAACAACAAAACCAAACGTACTTTCAGATTTCAGGCTGGAATGCGCACAGCTGATTGTTGATAAGGGCTACTCATACCGACAGGCCAGTGAAGCGATGAATGTCGGTTCCACATACCGGTCTGAGGTATCAACAACAACATGTTCTGAGTGGTAGCGTTTGCGTTATATCGTCACAGACAGCGCCTCAGGGCGCTGTTTTCGATCGGACATGTCGCTTTCGCAGGAGGGGACGTTATTCGGCGACCAGCCACATATCAGCCTCTTCAAACATCTCTTCCAGCATACGGTGCAGCCGTTCTTTCTCGGTTTTTGTACAGTCACTGTTTAATGCGTTCGCCTGCATTGGCTTAACTTTCACTTGCGCATCGGGAAAAAGTTGATGTACGCGTTTTGTGAGTTCATTGAGGATGATTTCGCGTGCGCCTGGCAGACCTTCAACATTTCGCTTGTCATAAACGAGTTCGACGAACATCGCCATTTCCTTTTTACTGGTTGGATGACCAGTATTTAATCTGGGTATACAACCCGTGTCAAGGTTTAGCCGCCGTTTTGTCATCCTGACGTTGCGGACGTAAATGAAATTGACCGTATATGGAAGTAAAGGTCGCTAACCTGTTAGCGTGTCATGAGGTTAGCGGCTCTCTCTTCACAGCGGTGTCCTGCTACCTGATGGTAAATTCCAGGGCGCGACTAAAATCGCAATCGGCCAACACAACAGGGTCGCCTTTTCTGACAATAATGCTATTTGTGCCCAGGCATTTTCGGCTCTGTTTCCCCTTAATTTTGTTATCATCAGTGAGCCAGCGCTGGTTATCATTACCCGTGCATGAATAAAGAATGATTGGTGTGCCTTCTTTTGTACCTTGTCCTGCGGCATCCAGACATTTCTCACCCTGCGTGATTCTATCTCGGTGAAATGAGAAAAGCTGAGATTGCACATGCTTACACTCCCGCAGCGTCAAACGATTCTGTTGATCTGGGCCTGTATCAAGGCACAGACCATCAGTTGTCCGAATTTGTTCCGCGTCATTTATGTAATAACCACCGGAATTAATCTGGTTTTGTGTAATGACCGGGAACGACAAATTAATACTATAAGGTGTGGGTAAGCCGTTCGTCGTACATCCACATAAAATAGAGGAGAGGCAGAGAACCAGTGTGGTTTTTCCTGAAAGCAAAGTCATTCAATTATTACCCTAAAAATAAATAGCATTACAACTATATTGGCGATTTATACCCACTGAATATGACGTAGCATTGAGCGGCAATAGAGATAATTCCGATAGAATCACATAAATACTTCGGTTAAATGCGCGCAGCCAGCCACTCCTGTGACGATGAGTATATAGCGTTAAATACTTTTGCAATATTAGATATTATCACAGTGAAAAACGGCTGTACATTTCTTCACGTTAAACAAAGTGAGAAGGGGGGGGCACCCGATATATGATAAAAGAGGTCACAGGAGTCATTAGCAAAATAAATCCTTTAGATTTTCGCCACTGAAAACATTCTGCAGCCTTTCAGGCAAAGCCTCATAGCAGACTGCGGAGGTATACGTACTCGCTAAATTTTTCTGAAAAAATGCCGAGTAACGAATTATGAAAGATAAACGTTGGCGTCGGTAGGTCCGCGGAGGCCATTAATACGACAAAACTCAACGCGTATACCGGGGATAAGCGCTTCTGTTTCGTGTTGGCGACATGATGAGATGTGGACCTGAACATCTTTGCGTCCATCGGAGGGGGTGATGAGACCTTTACCGCTCTTACAATCAAAGGTTTTGACAATTCCTGTCATTTTACGAGACAAACAAATTCCTTAATGGGGATAACGAGGCGCACTATACACGTCAGGAAAAATAATGCCAGCTATATTTGATGACAATCAAGATTTCCGGGTGGCTAAAAGTAGTCGTTCGGCATCATTGTAGATAAATAACATTATGTTCTGGAGAGAGTATTCCCTTTCCTGGCGTCATTGACTGGGGCGGACATCATGGGTTTTGTCGTCGGGCAGGACGGTGAACTAATCTGCCTGGCTTGCTTTTTATCAGTATTTGTAGGTGGTTGCGGGGTTTTACTACCAAAATCGTAGATAAAAATATCCCATGATGCCTGTTGTAAACCAGAACAATGGCCTGAACTGGCCAAAACATGGAATGAAAAAATAAGTAATGACCAAAGCATAAAAGCATGATGTTTCATAGCACCTCCTGTTATATATAATGACTTGTGAAGTTCATCTCCTGAATTATGGAACGTCATTGACATTTTTTATTCAACGAAGAGTTAACCACTCTTAATAATAATGGGTTTTATAGCGAAATAGACTTTTTTATCGCGTATTCAATATTTGCGTTAGTTATTATTTTTTTGGAATGTAAATTCTCTCTAAACACAGGTGATATTTATGTTGGAATTGTGGTGTTGATTCTATTCTTATAATATAATAAGAAATGTTGTAACTGATAGATATATTAAAAGATTAAATCGGAGCGGGAATAAAGCGTGCTAAGCATCATCGTGAATATGATTACAGCGCCTGCGATGGCATATAACCGTATTGCGGCTGGAGCGTCACGTGAGGACTGTGAAGCACAATGCGATATGTTCTGATTATATGGCGAGTTTGCTTAATGACATGTTTTTAGCCGAACGGTGTCAAGTTTCTTAATGTGGTTGTGAGATTTTCTCTTTAAATATCAAAATGTTGCATGGGTGATTTGTTGTTCTATAGTGGCTAAACACTTTATGGTTTCTGTTAAATATATATGCGTGAGAAAAATTAGCATTCAAATCTATAAAAGTTAGATGACATTGTAGAACCGGTTACCTAAATGAGCGATAGAGTGCTTCGGTAGTAAAAATATCTTTCAGGAAGTAAACACATCAGGAGCGATAGCGGTGAATTATTCGTGGTTTTGTCGATTCGGCATAGTGGCGATAACTGAATGCCGGATCGGTACTGCAGGTGTTTAAACACACCGTAAATAATAAGTAGTATTAAGGAGTTGTTATGAAAAATATTATTTTATCCACTTTAGTTATTACTACAAGCGTTTTGGTTGTAAATGTTGCACAGGCCGATACTAACGCCTTTTCCGTGGGGTATGCACAAAGTAAAGTTCAGGATTTCAAAAATATCCGAGGGGTAAATGTGAAATACCGTTATGAGGATGACTCTCCGGTAAGTTTTATTTCCTCGCTAAGTTACTTATATGGAGACAGACAGGCTTCCGGATCTGTTGAGCCTGAAGGTATTCATTACCATGACAAGTTTGAGGTGAAGTACGGTTCTTTAATGGTTGGGCCAGCCTATCGATTGTCTGACAATTTTTCGTTATACGCGCTGGCGGGTGTCGGCACGGTAAAGGCGACATTTAAAGAACATTCCACTCAGGATGGCGATTCTTTTTCTAACAAAATTTCCTCAAGGAAAACGGGATTTGCCTGGGGCGCGGGTGTACAGATGAATCCGCTGGAGAATATCGTCGTCGATGTTGGGTATGAAGGAAGCAACATCTCCTCTACAAAAATAAACGGCTTCAACGTTGGGGTTGGATACCGTTTCTGAAAAGCATAAGCTATGCGGAAGGTTCGCCTTCCGCACCGCCAGTCACAAAACAGGGCTTCTTTACCAGTAACACGTACCTGCCTGTCTTTTCTCTCTTCGTCATAGTGACGCTGTACATAACATCTCACCAGCATAAGCACAGATAAGGGATTGTGGTAAGCAATCAAGGTTTCTCATGTAGGCGATAAGCAGGAAGGAAAATCTGGTGTAAATAACGCCAGATCTCACAAGATTCACTCTGAAAAATTTTCCTGGAATTAATCACAATGTCATCAAGATTTTGTGACCGCCTTCGCATATTGTACCTGCCGTTGAACGACTACTGAAAAGTAGCAAGGTATGTATTTTATCCAGGAGAGCGCCTTTTTTGCGCCTGGCAGAAGTCCCCAGCCGCCACTAGCTCAGCTGGATAGAGCATCAACCTCCTAAGTTGATGGTGCGAGGTTCGAGGCCTCGGTGGCGGTCCAATGTGGTTATCGTATAATGTTATTACCTCAGTGTCAGGCTGATGATGTGGGTTCGACTCCCACTGACCACTTCAGTTTTGAATAAGTATTGTCTTGCAATCCTGTTACAGAATAATTTCATTTATTACGTGACAAGATAGTCATTTATAAAAAATGCACAAAAATGTTATTGTCTTTTATTACTTGTGAGTTGTAGATTTTTCTTATGCGGTGAATCCCCCTTTGCGGCGGGGCGTCCAGTCAAATAGTTAATGTTCCTCGCGAACCATATTGACTGTGGTATGGTTCACCGGGAGGCACCCGGCACCGCAATTTTTTATAAAATGAAATTCACACCCTATGGTTCAGAGCGGTGTCTTTTTACATCAGGTGGGCAAGCATAATGCAGGTTAACTTGAAAGATACGATCAATAGCAGAAACCAGTGATTTCGTTTATGGCCTGGGGATTTAACCGCGCCAGAGCGTATGCAAGACCCTGGCGCGGTTGGCCGGTAATCGTTCAATAGTGCGAATATGAATGGTTACCAGCCGCTGCGAATTCTACCTGGGTCACTTAATAAAGCAAAACATTTAAACGCTCAACAACGACAATTCAGACAGTTCGAACTTTTCTTTAAAAATAGGATTAACCATGTTTAAAAGTGGTTACTAATTAGCCATTATACTACGGTAGTGATTCACATATTCTTTAACGTTACGTTACAGGAAAGTTGAAGTGGAAATGCCTGATGAGCCTTCAGGCATTTCTTAAGGTTAGTTAGCTAAGGAACAGTTACTGAGAACAGGTTTATCATCACCTTCCACCAGTTCAGCCGTTTTGCCTTTGGTATAAAGTTTATAAGTATAATTTTTGTCTATGGCTTCGTAATTTGCTCCGGAGGCCATTTTCATTAACCGCATCGGGATCATCTCGTTTACCTGGCTGATAATCGCATAGGCGTTTCCAGCCTCGGTGTTGACGTAAATCACCTCCATAACCTGGTTATCATTACAGGTGTATATAGATTTAGAAATCTCCTGCGAAGCTGCTATGGATGTGGAACTGGCGCTAAGCGCAGCGAGAAAGAGGGTAAATGGGATCAATTTACGTTTCATCATTAGTATCCTTTGTGCATAAAATTGTCGTTAATTCCCTGAAGAACGGGAGATAAAGCGGCATCAATACGATGAATGCTGTAGTATGCCTGTTTACTGACGAAAAGTGCGCCAGAAAAGCGTATTATAATTTATCCATCACTGACATATGTGATGAGTAGACAAATCTTAAAATCATAAACTATAGGCTGCAAATCATTATGGTGCGATAGAAAATGATTATCACCACTGCTCAATACTATGGCATAAAAACCGAAGAAAACGGTACTGTTCACTGTCTCGTTTCATACGGTATCTGTCAGTGAAACTATTTCTTCAAATGATGGTCTTTTTATTATCGATCAGATAATGGCATCAACAGGGGTTATTCAGGAGTATATGTGAAAAAGTGGCTTATAGGAGGGATATTGATCGCAAGTTTTCTGACCGGTTGTCTGATGTGGCACAACATTGATAAATGGTTTAATAAAGATATCGAATTTTTCTACGTCGGAGACGATAGCTAAAATTCCAGTCAGTTGGCAACGGGAGTCATATCTTCAGGTATGGCGCCCGGAGTAGCCGGGCGCAAATTGTAGGTGTATAAATGTCATTTCATTAAAATTTTAGCGACAACATGGACAGTCACTACCGCGTGCTAGAGGCCCTCTGAAGTCACAAGATGAATAAGCCAGTTTTTTGTTTCAGCGGTGACTGAAACATATTTTGCTCCTGGTGGGCTTACCGCCAGTTGCTGAAAAAGACAACGATGATGTAACTGTTGCAGAGACTGACGAATACGACGACCGTGAATTTTATTTTTGGCGACCATATTTCCTCCCAAAAGGCCGCCCGAGGCGGCGCTGGGTTTGATAATGGAGAAGGGCGTTGGTCACTGCCATAACCAACCTGTATACACTAATGCAATTGATAATCATTATCAATTGTGATGGTGAAGAAAAATTGTAAAGATGAAGGGACAGCGGAAATGGCAATGAACGGGATGAGACTTTTCGTTAACTACTTAAATTCGTGACTAAAAAAAGGCTTTTATAGACTTGAAAATGTTTTTTCCGTCCCTATGTAGTCAGTGGACAAGCAATGCTTGCCTTGATGTTGAACTTTTGAATAGTGATTCAGGAGGTTAATGATGGCACTCAGAACCTTGTCAGCACTTCCCGTGTTTGCTGATTCTCTTTTCTCTGACCGTTTCAACCGTATTGATAGACTTTTCAGTCAATTAACAGGAGATACGCCAGTTGCTGCGACGCCAGCTTACGATCTGCAAAAGCGCGATGCGAATAACTATCTGCTTACCGTGAGCGTTCCTGGCTGGAAAGAGGAAGAGCTTGAAATTGAAACGGTTGGCGGCAACCTGAATATTACGGGTAAACACACTGAAGAGACGGTAGAGGATCAGACGCACTGGATTTATCGTGGTATTCGTAAGGCGGACTTCCAGTTGAGTTTTTCTTTGCCTGAACATGCTAAGGTGAATAATGCGAAACTGGAACAGGGCCTCTTGTTGGTCGAGATTTACCAGGAGATCCCTGAAAGCGAGAAACCGAAAAAAATTGCCATAGAAAGCAAACCAAAGGCGATTGAACACAAATTATAATCGCGTTAATGAAGGCCCGTTTAGACGGGCCTTCATTGCCTGTAGCGAAAAGTATCCCGTCATGCTTGTAGGCACAGATCGCTAAATATTATAGCCCTGACCTCTATATTATCCCGTGCCACTGACCTCGTCGCCATTGGACGGCGGTAAGTTGGAATTATCCGCGAGGTCAGTCCAATTTTTGTCCACTCTCGACATTCTGCCTGTTATGGGCGCGATACCTGAATATAAATTCGTATAGCGGTTGATCGTTTTCACCGCGTTGATGCCATTTCTGCTAACACTACTTTCATACGTAAAAAAGCTGATGCTTTTTACCTTATTTAATAGAGGCAGGTATGAAATTAGTGCTCGTCAATCGGCAGGTCATTTTACCGGAAAGCGGAACCGAGTCCTTCCAGTGCCATGCCTCTACGCTTGTTCGCTTACCGTGCGGTACGCTCGTGGCCGCATGGTTCGCGGGGTTGCGAGAAGGAAGCGAAGATACAGCCATCTGGCTATCTCGCTATGAACATAATATCTGGACAACACCGCAGCGAGTGGCGGCACGCGAGGGGGAAGCGCACTGGAATCCGGTGTTATTTTACCCGTCGGATAAATTGTGGTTATTTTATAAAGTAGGCAGCGACGTACACGTGTGGAAAACCTGGTTTATCACCTCCAGCGATCGAGGATTTACCTGGAGTACGCCAGCTCCGTTGGTTAACGATGATATTTTGCCGCGCGGTCCCGTAAAAAATAAACTCCTGCTGGCATCAAATGGCGCCTGGATTGCGCCAGGGTCGATTGAAAGTCCTGAACGGTGGAGGGCATTTGTGGATCGATCCTCTGACGAAGGAAAACACTGGAATATCTCTTTTGTTCCGCTGGAGCCTGATAACGCTATTTCCGGGACAAACGTAGCGTTGTGGGATGGTGTAAAAAAGGGGATGTTGTGGGAATGTTGTCTGGAAAACCTCCTGCGCTGGGATGGCGTTATTCAGCCTACGCTGTGGGAGTCTTCTCCGGGGCATATCCATATGTTGTTACGAAGCACACGCGGGGCAATTTTTCGCAGTGATTCAATCGACTATGGCGCTACCTGGTCTGTTGCCCGCGCGACATCTTTACCGAATAATAATAGTGGTATCGATCTGGTTAGTATGCAGGACGGTACGCTGATTCTTGCGTTAAATCCGGTCAACGGCAACTGGGGAAAGCGCTATCCGCTTTCACTGATTGCTTCCCAGGATAATGGCGAATCATGGCTACCGCTACTGGACCTGGAAAGTGACCACGGTGAGTATTCTTATCCCGCTATTATTAGCGCGGGGGGCGTCGTACATATCACTTACACGTGGAACCGGAAAAATATCGTATATTGTCGATTACAAACGGTGTAAGGCGCTATCAGTCGAAACCGATAGCGCTGGAATAATAATGCCTTGCCCGGCGTGCTCTGTCACGCCGGGATGGCCGAATAGTCATTATGTACCGGGTAACATCCTTGAAAATGTATCGTCTTTTTGTATGTAATGGTGAAACAACGCCGCTGCTGCATGCATAGCAATCAGGAAATAGCCGATATTGGCCAGCATTTCATGAATACGCTTTATATCCGATTTTAGGGTGCTATCTGGCGTCAAAAATACCGGTACAGTAAAACCAAAAAAGCTCCAGCTTTTCCCGCCTGATGCCATCATCGCGACGCCCAGCAGCGGTAAGGCGAGAAAAGTGAGATAAAGCGCGATATGCATTAATTTAGCGGCTACGTGCTGCCAGTGAGGAGGGGGAGGCGTAATGACCGGATCCGGGTATTTGTGTTTAAGATATAACCGTAAAAACATCAGCGCCCAGACCAGAACGCCCATATCATAGTGCGTGTCTTTCATAAACAGGTAAACGCTGGAGCCTTTTGGCGCCCACCCCCGTAACTCAATAGCAGCATATGCGATGCCTGTCAGGAGCAGTGTTAACCAGTGAAGCGTTATTTGCAGTCTTGAGAAATGTGCCATTATTATTATCCTTTATTAACAACTGCTTGTAGAGTATGCGTAAAATCTTAACAGAACCTTAAAGCGGGGGCTGAGTCGCAAGGAACAGACAGAGATAGCGGCACGTAAAATGGGATAAAAAGCCGGCGGCATCGCCGGCTTACTGTTGTTATTGTCCTCTTACGACAACACAGGTTTTACCATAAAACGGATATGAACCTGTAGTTTCATAATCAACACTCGACACTAAAGAAATATCGCCCGCTTTTTTCGCTGAATCAATAGATGCGTCGCCGGTATTTACAATACCCAATACCGTTTGCGCACACGCTTTACCGGTTTTGGTTGCCGGGAGACTCGTGGCAGTAATTGGCCCTTTAACATCCGTATATAAGCCAATCCCTGTCGGTGATGGTCCTGTAGCACACCCCGTTAAAAGAGAACCAATAAAGATAATTGAAAAAATGTGTTTTTTATTTGTCATGGGATTAGTCCATTATAAATTAATAGAAAACTTACCGTCCGAAAATGTCCGGACAGTCATTTAAAAAGTGGTGTATATTAAATATGCGATATTACTCTTTGCACCCTCCTGTTGATGTCGTACCTGACGGACAAATATCCGTTGAAGCCGGATATATTCCCCATGCCGTGTTTTTATAACTTGTGCATCCTGTCAGCAATGAGAACAGTACGGCTAAAAAAATCATCACGAGCCCTGGCGGCGTTAACATTTTTCGGTTGGACTCCATAGCATGTCATTTCATCGGGTTGCCATATGACTGGCGTTCTGCTGGTAAGTTTCATTAACGCCCGGTTCGTTTAATATTGGTTTAGGTTTAAAGCCAGGAGGCGCTAATTACGATACCTTCTTACGTTTCAGTACTGACTAATAATGTTGAGAAAATGAACAGCGTCGGGTGGGAAGACGCAATACAGAATAGAAAGGAAATAAGAGAATAAGATGGCGTTAATTAACCCGGTATTCCTGGCGTCATTTCCCTTGCGTTTTATCCCCGTCAAAAGCGGCCTTTAGCTCACGTTGGCGCTCCCGACGTTTGTGCGTATGATGTTTTTAAAAGATCGTCATACTTTCTGTTCTGCGTCAATTTTTTCATTACAAATGCTCGCCATAATGCCGTCCTCAGGAGGTCTCCCGACGTTTATGCTGCGCCGGGAGAAACAAAAACAACGCATAATCTGGGACAAATTGATGATTAAAGGCAAACTGGCGCTCGTGACGTGCGCGCTGACTCTGGTATTCACTTCGTCGCTTTTCGCCGCGTCGGACACGGCAGACGGTCGTACCCTGAAGCTGGCCATTGGCCCTGAGCCAACGGAAGGCTTTGATCCTATGCTGGGCTGGAGCCACGGCAGCTACTTATTGCTTCATGCGCCGTTGCTTAAGCAAAACGCCGACATGAGTTGGGGTAATTTACTGACGGAAAAAGTGGATACCAGCCCCGACGGTAAAATCTGGACGCTAACCTTAAAGCCCGGGCTGAAATTCTCCGATGGCTCGCCATTAACTGCCGAAGATGTCGTTTTTACATACAATAAAGCGGCGAAGAGCGGCGGTAAAATTGACATGGGCAATTTTAGCCATGCGCGAGCGCTGGACGCACGCCGAATTGAGATGACGCTGAGCCATCCGCAGAGCACCTTTGTGAATGTACTCGGGTCGTTAGGGATTGTTCCGGCCAGCCGTTATGATGAAAAAACGTTCGCCCGCGAACCGATAGGCGCCGGTCCGTACCGACTGGTCAGCTTTCAGCCGGGTCAGCAACTGATCGTTGAAGCTAATCCCTGGTATGCGGGTAAAAAGAATGACTTTAACCGGCTGGTTTTTGTCTTTCTGGATGAAGATAATGCTTATGCCGCCGCGCGCAGCGGACAGTTAGGTCTGGTGCGCATTGCCCCTTCTATGGCGGTGGCCCCGCAGCAGGATAATCTTAAACTCTGGGTACGCGATAGCGTTGAAAACCGGGGCATTGTCTTCCCGATGGTGCCTGCCGGTAAAAAGGATGCTAACGGTTATCCTGTCGGCAACGATGTGACCGCTGATGTCGCTATCAGACGCGCAATTAACTATGCCATTAATCGTAAGCAACTGGCGGAACAGGTGATGGAAGGCCATGCGATACCCGCCTATAGCGCGGTGCAGGGATTGCCGTGGCAAAATCCTTCAGTGATATTCAGCGATGGCGATATTGCAAAAGCGCGCGCCATCCTGGAAGAGGCTGGCTGGAAGATAAACCGTGCGGGCGTGCGTGAAAAAGCAGGTAAAGAAGCTCGTCCGACCTTATGGTATGCCAGTGGCGACAGCACCCGACGGGATCTGGCCGAGGCGGTGCGCGCCATGTTGCAGCCTTTAGGCATTGTCGTCTCGTTGCAATCGGGAAGCTGGGAAACTGTAGAGCGCCATATGCACGCTAACCCTACGCTGTTTGGCTGGGGAAGTCTGGACCCGATGGAACTCTTCCATCACTACAGTGGGAAAGCCGCTGGTGTGGAATATTATAACCCGGGCTATTACAGCAACCCTGCGGTAGAAGCACATCTGAAACAGGCTATAGATGCGCCTGACTGGCAAAAGGCGATTCCTTTCTGGCAGCAGGTTGAGTGGGATGGAAAGCAGGGCGCGGGCGTCCAGGGCGATGCGGCATGGGCATGGCTGCTTAATATTCAGCATACCTATCTGGCCAACCCCTGTATTGATCTGGGAAAAGGCGCGCCAGAAATCCACGGTAGCTGGTCGGTGTTAAACAATCTTGATGACTGGACCTGGACCTGTCGGTGATGAAATTGTTCTTCAGTCATTTTTTGCGGCTGATTATTCTGTTGGTGCTGGTGGCTGCCGGCACCTTCATTTTGCTTAGCTTTTCGCCCGTTGATCCTATCCGTGCTTATATTGGCAACGATCTGCTCCATGTTCCGCCAGAACAATATGCGCGGATTGCGGCGCGCTGGGGGCTCGACCAGCCGCTGTGGGAGCGTTTCGGTCACTGGTTTTGGCGTTTGCTCCAGGGTGACATGGGGTATTCCATGCTGTTCAACATGCCTGTCGCCAACGTGATCCGGGAACGTTTTGCAACGTCATTCGCGCTGCTGGCAGGCGCCTGGCTATTGTCTGGTGTGTTGGGCGTGACATTGGGTTTTCTGGCCGGACGTTTTCTCTACCGCTGGCCGGATAAGATGATTTGCCGTATCAGCTACTTATTGTCATCGTTGCCCACTTTCTGGATAGCAATGCTGTTGCTGGCGCTGTTTGCCGTCCGCTGGCCGGTATTACCTGTTTGTTGCGCCTGGGACCCCGGAAATAATGCAGGAACAGCTCTTTTATCGGAACGCTTACGCCATCTTGTGTTGCCGGTATGTGCGTTAAGTCTGTTGGGCATGGGGCAAATTGCGCTGCATACGCGAGAAAAAATAGCCAGCGTAATGAAGAGCGAATTTATTCGTTTTGCGCGCGCTCAGGGGGATAAAGGATGGTCGCTGTTACGTCACCAGGTGTTACGTCATGCGATTACCCCAGCACTCTGTTTACAGTTTGCTTCTCTGGGAGAACTGATGGGGGGAGCGTTACTGGCAGAAAAAGTCTTTGCGTATCCGGGGCTGGGACAGGCCACTATCGATGCCGGCCTGCGTGGCGATGTCCCGCTACTCATGGGGATCGTTTTATTCTGTACGCTATTAGTGTTTGCCGGAAATACGATTTCAGCCTGGCTTGTGGTGGTGCTTAATCGATCGCTGGAGCGTCCCGATGCTCTATAATTCTGCCCCGACGTTGTTTCGTCTGATCCTCTCCGTTACCTGTCTGCTGTTTATTGCCGGATACGGTTATGCCACGTTGAGCCAGCCGCCAGAGGTTAATCTGCTTGCCCGGCATCTGTCGCCTGATATCCAGCACTGGTTTGGCACCGATAATCTGGGGCGTGATGTATGGCTTCGTTGCTTTCAGGGGGCCTTCACCAGTTTACAAATTGGCGTTGGCGCCGCGCTGTGCAGCGGCGTTATCGCGCTAGTGATGGCGGCAGTGGCGCGCATTCATCCCCGGCTGGACCTCCTGATGCGGCTGATAACCGATGCTATGCTTGCCATGCCGCATTTACTTTTGCTGATCCTTATCTGTTTTACGCTCGGCGGCGGTAAAAGCGGCGTCATTGCGGCCGTGGCGTTAACGCACTGGCCCCGTCTGGCGCTGATTCTGCGCGCCGACGCGGAGCGGGTAGCGCAGAGTGACTACCTGACATTGACCTATCGTCTGGGGCATGGACACCTTTATTGCTGGCGATATCACTATTTTCCGGCGCTATTGCCGCAATGGTTGACGGGAACGTTATTGATGTTTCCTCATGCGGTATTGCACAGCGCGGCGTTAAGTTTTCTGGGGTTTGGGCTGGCGCCGCATGAGCCTTCGCTGGGGCTGTTGCTGGCGGATGCGTTACGGTTTATTAGCCATGGAAACTGGTGGCTGGTGCTGTTTCCCGGCCTAATGTTATTCACGCTGGTGATGCTCTTCGATCAGTTTGCGCGCGCCATTCAGCGGCTGTGGCTAAGGAGTGACGTATGCTGAGTTTACAACAGGTTACGCTGGAAAGTGCGCGTTATCGCTGGTATGGCGCGAGACGCTGGTCGCCGTTATTACAGAATGTCTCTTTTGATATCGCGCCCGGCGAAATGGTGGCATTGGTTGGCGGCAGCGGGGAGGGCAAAAGTCTGCTGCTGCAATGTCTGCTCGATCTGCTGCCGGAAAATTTACGCTTTCGGGGGGAGATTACGCTTGATGGCAACCGGCTGGACAGACATACCATCAGGCAGCTTAGAGGCAATACGTTTAGCTACGTGCCGCAGGGGGTACAGGCGCTTAATCCCATGCTGAATATCAGAAAACATTTGAACAGAGCATGTCATCTGACCGGACGCGCCTGGGATGAGACGCAAATGGTACAGCTATTACAGCAAAGCGATCTTGCACCGACAGTCCTGGAGCGCTTTCCCCGCCAGCTCTCCGGTGGGATGGCTAAACGAATTCTGGCGTGCCATGCCTCGCTTAGCCAGGCACGTTATATTCTCGCGGATGAGATCACCGCCTGGCTTGATACGGCACTGGCAAACCAGTTGCTTGAGCACTTGCGAGGTCTCTGCGAGCGGGGATGCGGCGTGCTGTGGGTGACTCATGACCTGCTGCTGGCGGCGCGGTATGCCGATCGCATTGTGGCGCTGCATCAGGGTTATATCACGGACAATATCCGCTGCGAGCAGTTACAGCCGGAAGAGATGAGTGAGCCGTTAAAACGGCAATGGCAAGCATTGCCTGAACTAAACCCGTTATTTATGCCGACCGGAGAGGGAATAGAATGCTAAGCTGCCGCGACCTCGTTATTCGTCAGGGCGGGAAAGTCTTATGGCAGAACCTGACGTTTACGATTTCTGCCGGTGAACGGGTAGGAATTCATGCGCCAAGCGGAACGGGGAAAACAACGTTGGGGCGCGTCCTGGCCGGATGGCAAAAGCCGACGGCGGGCGACGTTCTGCTGGACGGCAGCCCGTTACCCCTGCATCAGTATTGTCCGGTACAGCTTGTTCCCCAGCATCCTGAACTGACGTTTAATCCCTGGCGAAGCGCCGGAGACGCTGTGCGTGATGCCTGGCAGCCTGATCCGGAAACGATGAGGCGTTTGCATGTGCAGCCCGAGTGGCTGACGCGTCGGCCAATGCAGCTCTCAGGCGGGGAGTTGGCGCGTATTTCGATACTGCGCGCGCTTGACCCACGAACGCGTTTTCTGATTGCCGACGAAATGACGGCGCAACTCGATCCGTCTATTCAAAAAGCGATATGGGGATACGTGCTTGAGGTGTGCCGCAGCCGTTCATTAGGGATGTTGGTGATTAGTCATCAGTCTGCGCTACTTGATCAAGTCTGTACCCGCCATTTACAGGTGGAATAGCCGCAAGTCGTTTCTCCGCATTGCCGTGTCGCCGTTAACGCACCGGGAACCCATGGGTTCCCGGTATTGTCGGCAGAGATTTTACTGCATGACGCGTTTATCTGCGTTTTTTGCATCAGCGGTATTACTGTAGTCCCTGGTCTCTTCAACCTGTACAGGGGCTCTGACGACCAGACTTGGCAGCGCCAGTTCGATATCATTCTCAATGAGTTTTTCAATAATACGGATATTTATCTCTTGCTGAATATCCATGTATTTATTGTAATCCGCGGTATTGACGATATGTACCACCTCATAGGTCAGCCGATCCTGACCAAAGGCCAGTAGATGGGCGCGGTCGAATTGTGTTTCGCCGACATCGGTAATAATCTTTTTCACCATATCGCCGATGAGGCGTAACTTTTCCGGCGGTGTCGCAGTGGCGACGCCAAAAGTAAACACGATACGACGCGTTTGCATCCGCTTATAGTTGTGTATGGTTTGCTGCAACAACTGCGCGTTCGCACAAACGATCTGTTCGCCGCTGAGGCTACGGATGCGAGTGGTTTTCAAACCGATATGTTCAATCGTACCGGCTACATCATTAAAGACGACGAAATCGCCGATCTCGAAGGGCTTATCGAAACCAATCGACAGCGAAGCGAAGACATCGCTCAGAACGGTTTGTACCGCCAGGGCAATAGCAATACCGCCCACGCCGAGGCTTGCTACCAGTGCGGTAATATCCACGCCGACGTTCGCCAGGATGGAGAGCAGCATCATAGACCAGACGAGCACGCGCAAAATCATACCAAGAATGACTAACGTCACCGGGTTTTTATTGGAGCCTGGGGCATACAGTAAATGACGCATCCATGACTGCACGCCCTGATCAAGCCAAATCGCCATTTGAATCGCAACCACTAAAAACCAGGCGTGAGAGAGGGTGGAGAATAACCGGTCGGGCAGGGCGACAAAGCGCAGGCTAAAGAGAAATGCGGCAAAAAAGATGAGCATCTTACTGGTCTTTTTCAGCATCTCGAAAACAATAGGCCGCAGCCGCCCATGAGCATCATCCTTTTTATCCGGGCGTTGTAGCGCTTTATAGACCACATTGAGTAGCCAGTTGATGAGCCAGTAAGTAATGAGGGTGACGAAAAAAACGACCGCCAGATTGATCCAGAACGTCGTTGACATCAGCATCGCAACGATATTTAGTCGTGCTAAATACTCCATTTTACCTCCGATGAAAAGCAGATGAACATTACAGTATAGACGTCACATCACGGAGGCCGATTTCCGGCTTTACTATTGCTGTTTTATTCAGCACTTTTGTTCAAAAAGTATGAAAAAGAGGGGTAGCCGTTTGGCTATCCCGGCGTTTCTGTGCAGACTTATCTACTCCTCTTAATAAAATAAGGAGTCATTTATGCAACAAGAACATCGTGAGTGTATTGAGCAGTGTTATGAATGCGCGGCGGCGTGTGATATCTGCGCCTCTTCTTGTCTGCGTGAAGATAACGTCGAAATGATGAAGCACTGCATCCAGTTAGATATGCAATGTGCGGCCATTTGTCGCCTGGCGGCGCAATTTATGGCATTGGAAAGCGAGTACTCACAAAAATTATGCCGCCTGTGCGCGGATATCTGCAAAGCCTCCGCCGAAGAGTGTGCAAGGCACGATCACGACCATTGCCAGAATTGCGCGCGGGCATGCAGCCAATGCGCAGACGCCTGCCTTAAAATGGCCGCGTAATTTTTCTTCCGCCATTAGCTCAACCGGATAGAGCATAGAGCTTCTACCTCTAAGGTTCGGGGTTCAATTCCTCGATGGCGGACCAGTTGATATCAAAAAAGGCCACCTGCGCGGTGGCCGCTGAGTTTCTGTTGAAATAAATGCAATGTTATAATATAACAATCATCTTTCTAAGAAAGATGAGGGTAACGTTTTGGTGATTCATTTAAAAAAACTGACAATGCTTCTGGGAATGCTGTTGGTAAATAGTCCTGCCTTCGCGCATGGTCATCATGCTCATGGCGCGCCGATGACGGAGGTTGAGCAAAAAGCGGCAGCGGGCGTGTTTGATGACGCTAATGTACGCGATCGCGCGCTCACCGACTGGGATGGTATGTGGCAATCCGTCTATCCTTATCTGGTCAGCGGCGAGCTGGACCCTGTCTTCAGGCAAAAGGCGAAGAAAGACCCGGAGAAAACGTTTGAGGATATTAAAGCGTATTATCGCAAAGGATACGCGACGAATGTTGAGACGATCGGCATTGAAAATGGCGTTATAGAATTCCATCGCGACAATAACGTTGCATTCTGTAAATACAATTATGCCGGCTATAAAATTCTGACTTACGCATCGGGTAAAAAAGGGGTGCGCTACCTGTTCGAATGTAAAGATGCGAATAGCAAAGCGCCTAAATATGTTCAGTTTAGCGATCATATCATTGCCCCGCGCAAATCGGCGCACTTCCATATCTTTATGGGAAATACCTCGCAGCAGGCATTGTTGCAAGAGATGGAAAACTGGCCTACCTATTATCCTTATCAGTTAAAGGCGAATGAGGTCGTTGACGAAATGCTACATCATTAAGTCTGATTGCAATGTTAAAAGCTCGCTATGAATAGCGGGCTTTTTTTCTGCCGTTATGCCATATTTCTGGCAATCAATATAAAAAATACCTGCGCCCCCGGAGCAACGATGACGCTGTCCATACCGCCCTCGATTCAATGCCAAACGGAAGCGGCGTGTCGCCTGATTACTCGTGTCACAGGCGATACGTTGCGTGCTATTCATTTATATGGTTCCGCTGTCGCGGGCGGTCTGAAGCCAAACAGCGACATTGATCTGCTGGTGACAATATGCCAGCCGCTGACGGAGGCCCAACGCGCAACGCTGATGCAGGAATTGCTGGCGCTTTCATCGCCGCCGGGGGCGTCGGCAGAAAAACGCGCTCTGGAGGTCACTGTCGTGCTTTATTCGCAGCTGGTTCCCTGGTGTTTTCCACCTTCCAGGGAAATGCAATTTGGCGAGTGGCTAAGAGAGGACATTTGTCAGGGGATTTATGAACCAGCGCAGCAGGACTGGGACATTGTGTTACTGATAACCCAAATTCTGGAAACCAGTATACCGCTAAAGGGCGAACGCGCGGAACGGCTGTTCACGCCAGCCCCTGTGGCGCAGTTGCTGAAGGCCTTGCGTTATCCCCTCGACCTTTGGCAATCCACGGCAGATGTGCAGGGAGATGAGTATCATATCGTTTTAACCCTGGCGCGTATCTGGTATACCCTTTCTACCGGGAGATTTACCTCTAAGGATGCGGCGGCTGACTGGCTGTTACCTCAGTTGCCAGAAGAGTATGCTGCTACGTTGCGTGCGGCGCAGCGTGAATATTTAGGTCTGGAGCAACAGGACTGGCATATTTTGCTGCCTGCGGTCGTACGCTTTGTGGATTTTGCGAAAGCGCACATCCCCACGCAGTTCACATAAGATGCCCCAGGACGTCTGTCAGGTTGCGCAAACGGCGTTCCTCAACTACTACTTAATAGGTTCTCATCGCTGAAGTAAGCAGATGATCTTATGCGGGCCATCGAATGGATATTCCCACATGGCTCTCGTTTTGTTGAGGTGGATATGACTGGTTCCGCATCATCTGTTTTAAAGACAGATACAAGACTATTGAGCGAAAACCTGTTTCTTAATTATGGTCTGGAGTCCTTATTTAAGGACGTCGCAATAATAGCTGGCAACGTAAATTATATTATTTTTGATATCGACGATTACTACACCGTACAGCAGTATATTACTTCCACATTTAAAACGGTACTCATTGGAATTGTTACCCATAATGAATATAACTTTATTGATGAACATCATGCTATATATCGAATAAAGGTCGATGCCTCTATTGCTGAGTGGCGTGAGTTACTGATTTTGGCCGCTGCTGGTCAATTTTTTCCCAGGTCAGAGAAAGTCAGATTAACGGCGAATGAAAGAAATGTTTTGGCGATGCTTGTTAAAGGAATGGATATCCGACAAATAAGCTGTGAGCTAAATGTACATTTAAAAACTATTTACTCAGTACGCTACCATGTTCTGACTAAATTAGGTTGTAGAACAGTTCTGGATTATCAAATACTGTCCGTCTCTAAAGCTTTTATGCACTGGCTTACAATAAATAATGTTGATAATGTAATTTTCCGTGTAAATAGTAAGGTCATTGCTTAATAATGATTTGCTTCTGATGGCGTTTAGGTTCACTATGCTTTCTTACATCATCATGAGGCCAGACAGGCATGGCTACTTTTAGTATTAGCGCAATGGCGGCGCAGTGTGGTGTCACAACAGCAAATATCAGGTCCTGGGAACGCTATGGCCTGCTTCAACCTACCAAAGATGAAGCTGGCAATCGTTTTTATTGCATAGAAGATGCTATCAGAATACAGCATATTATCGACGCGTTAAGCAAAGGCTTTTCATTAAAAGAGATTAAACCTGCCCTCTATGGTGAAGAAACGCATTGCCGCTCGGGATGGTTATTCTACCAGGAAGAGATTTTAGCGCAGTGTAGAAAATTCGAACCCGCCAAATTGCGAAAATTACTCTGGCGTTATGGTCGGGAAATTCCGCCGTGTATCGTCATTGAGTCAATACTGCGTCCTTTACGGCTGTGGTTGTCCGCAGGCGATGATGATGCACGCCGATTTGAAAAGGCATTACTGAATACTGCGATTATTGAATACGCCACGTTCCAGCTAAGTAGCGTACGAAAGGCGCCAGCAGGCACAATGCTTATTGCTGCGTTTTCGCTGAACGACCCCATTGAGCTATGGCTGGAAACGATTAAATATTGTAGTGAAGGTATGCGAGTTGAAGTCATCCCCTGGCAGGCGCCGATGCCCGATCTTTTATCAACGTCTTTCGAGCATATTGTTCTGTGGCATGATGAGACATTAACTCCCGCGCAGGAAAATCTTATTCAGGCTTTAAAAGAATCGGGTAAATTTAGTCTTCATGTGAAAAATGGCTCATGCTTAACATTACTGCCAGCCGTATATCGGCAGCATGAGATGCCGGAAAGCATGCAGCATGTTGCACCGCAAATCCATGCAAACGGCTACGAAAAATCAGGCACCGCACGTTGAGGCATCTGCATTATTAACGAACAGGGGAGGAGTAACCCCCTCCCTTGTTTATACCCTTCATACTTCAAGTTGCTTATGTGTTGGCTACGGATTACTCGGCCCATCCATGGGCCTCGCCCTGACGGGCCGTCGCAAGCGACGTTCAAATCTGCTCCCGGCAGATTTGTCGTTCACCCCAGTCACATAGTTATCTATGCTCCTGGGGACTCACTCCCTTGCCGCCTTTAAGCAACTCGAATTATTTTGGGTATATATTAGATGTCGTCAGGTGTCTGAAACAAAACGGCTTCTAAGGCATTACGGTAAATATCAAGCTGCACTACGTCTTTTTCTGTTTCCAGTTTTTCAATAAGTTTGGCGATGATATCCTTATTTGAGACATGCTGCTGCGATTGCAATAGTTCGTAAGTAATTTCCTGAATAGCTCGCTGTTCACATAACATATGTGCAGAAAAAGGATTGCCAGTACTATTTTGTTCGTTGACTAGTGTAATGGTAGTCATATTTCACCATATTCGATGTAAATTGAAGCCGATCTCCCTGAGCGGGGGAGAGAAATTAGTGACCTATTAAAGTTAGACCTATATCATAAAACTGTAATAAAAAATCATATAAACGTGATGCGCATCACATTTCTGTGATTTGTTGTATATTTTATACACTTTAAGTGAAGGTGAAGATTCCGCAGAATCAACGGCCTGTTCTTTTTATCACTCCAGTTTAAACGAATAAGCATTAATACCAATCTGTAATAATTACTTAATGTTATCTTAATAAAGGTAAATTACTGTCAGGCCTCCGTAAAAGGAGGTTGATTAATGATTCGTCATATCGCCATTTTTCTTTGTTCTTTATTGATGTGCAGCACCACTTTTGCCGATTCGGTAACGTCGGTATCGCTTGGCGCACTCTTAACCGCGCTCAATGAACGCATGTTATTAATGAAAGATGTGGCTGCTTATAAAATGAAGCACCATCTGCCGATAGAGGATTTCACGCGTGAACAAAATGTTTTTGCCGAGGCTGAAGAAGAAGCGAAAAATAACGGTCTGGACCCGCATTCGATAACCCCTTTTATTCGTTCGCTAATGGATGCCAGTAAAGCGATACAGTACCGCTATTTAGCGCAGTGGCGAACCGGCCCAGAACCCTCCTTTCCGATACAAACCTTGTCGGTCACCCGGCAACGTATTCGACAACTTGATAATCAAATGTTGATCATTATCAGCCAGCGTCTGATGGTCGGCGCTTTCAGCCATGAGGATATGGTGTGGCTGAGAACGCACTTTAATGCGCCGAATCTGAATGAGAGCGATATCAGTGATGTGTTGGCATCTCTGTCTTTGGTGCGACGCGCGCGTTAATTCCCCATGAGGAAACGTGGGCCACTACCTGGTGATTGCCTGCGGGGGGCGCGATACAAGAACGTTTTTGGGTGATGTGGATATAAGCGTGGCGGAATAGCGGCTGGAGAGACGTGGTTTCGCTTCCCATCTTCCGGTGCATTCGTTAGCATACTGTTTCGCAGCTAAGCGTAAATGTTTTCAGGAAGAGGTTAATGTGTTCGCGGAGTATGGTGTTCTGAATTATTGGACGTACCTGGTTGGGGCGATTTTTATCGTTCTGGTGCCGGGGCCGAATACGCTTTTTGTGCTTAAAAACAGCGTGGGACGCGGGGTTAAAGGAGGATATCTTGCCGCATGCGGCGTGTTTATCGGCGATGCGATATTAATGTTTCTGGCGTATGCGGGCGTGGCGACGCTGATCAAAACAACGCCGGTTCTGTTTAACATTGTTCGCTATCTCGGCGCGTTTTATCTGCTCTACCTTGGCGCAAAAATCCTTTACGCCACGCTGACCTCAAAAGGGCGTGCGGCGACGGAAACGGTAGTTCCTTTTGGCGCTATTTTTAAGCGTGCTTTAATTCTTAGCCTGACGAATCCTAAAGCCATACTTTTTTATGTTTCCTTTTTTGTGCAATTTATTGACGTTACTGCGCCGCATACTGGCGTGTCATTTTTTATTTTGGCCACCACCCTTGAAATCGTCAGTTTTTGCTATCTGAGCTTTTTAATTCTTTCTGGCGCTTTTGTAACCCACTATATTGGTACCAAAAAGAAACTGGCAAAAGTGGGCAATTCTTTGATTGGCCTTCTTTTCGTCGGATTTGCCGCCCGGCTGGCAACGCTCCAGTCTTAACCACCTGGACCCGTCGTCAACGGCGGGTCATTGCTCTCCTTTCGGTTTTATTGCGTGGAAAATAGCAAAATAGTAACCAATAAATGGTATTTAAAATGCTGTTTTTGGAGCGTAACCTTTTTACGACAGCGATGAGATTATCGCTTAGTAACCTGCGGGAAGAGGGAAGCAAATGCGGCAAATTCCACAAAATCATATCCATACACGTTCCACGCCCTTCTGGAACAAAGAGACGGCGCCTGCCGGAATTTTCGAACGCCACCTTGATAAGGGAACGCGACCCGGCGTTTATCCTCGCCTCTCGGTGATGCAGGGGGCGGTCAAATATCTCGGATACGCTGATGAACATTGCTCTGAGCCGGAAGAGATCATGGTGATCAATGCCGGCGAGTTTGGCGTGTTTCCTCCGGAAAAGTGGCACAATATTGAGGTCATGACGGATGATACCTATTTTAACATCGACTTTTTTGTCGCGCCGGAAGTACTGATGGAAGGGGCGACCTCACGAAAAGTCATTCATGCCGGGAGAGAATAATAATGGGAAAAGCTACTTATACCGTCACGGTCACGAATAATAGCAACGGCGTCTCTGTGGACTATGAAACGGAAGCACCGATGACGTTGCTGGTACCTGAAGTTGCAGCAGAAGTTGTGAAGGATTTGGTCAATACCGTGCGTTCCTACGATACCGAAAACGAACACGACGTTTGCGGTTGGTAAGGATATTGTAGTATCTATTTGATATAAAGTGATTTTTTAAATCAGAAGCCGCATCGCGCGTCGCCAGCGTGATGCGGTTTTTGCGTATTGAAAAGCGCTGTTTATTTACATCAGACATGGGGTGAAAAGAAACATTAAGAAAACATTAAGAATATCGCATTGTTTGCTAATGAGAGCGTATTCATAAAACTTATGATTGGGTATTAAAAACCAGAAGAGTCTTATAATCATGAAACTCGATACCCGATTAACTTCGTCAGCACTTACTCTTGCGCTTGCCGCTGTGGTCATCCCGTTTACGGCGGACTGGCAATTGCCTTTGCTTAACGGCGTGGTGGTCCGATGGATTGAAAACGGACAAGCGTTATGGTTACTGTTTGGGGCGCTATTTACCGCCTGGTATATACGGCCACTTTCCCGTCCCGAAGGGGCAAAGCAGTTTTGTCTATGGGCTGTTGTCTGGTGGGTGGTGCTATTGGGTAGAAGCACCAGTTGGGGGCGTGACTATTTCCCTGACGAGCCGCGTATTCTATTCAGAACGATTTCAGTGATATTAATTGCTGCGTTAGTCTTGCCAGTCCTGTTTTCTGCCGGGCTACGTAAGGAGATTGTTCGTCGCCTATGGGACGCTCCTCTGCCATTGTGGCTGTTTACCGTGACGGCATGTTCATATCTGATTTCCGACACTGTCGAGCATCATCGGTGGTTGTCGTCGATATTCCTGCATAACGCTCGTTACACAGATTTGATTGAAGAGCTTTATGAAGTGCCATTTATGATCGGTTTGTTTATGGTGACCGTGGTGTTTATGCAGCAGGACAAGCAGGATGAATGTACGGCGCTGGAGATGACCCCGTATCACGCAAAATAGCGCGGCTGAAAAAGACCATGAATTCGACATGGTATAGATAGCGGTTAGCAAAAAAAGCCCGCACTCGGTGAGGCGGGCAAATAATACTGGAAGCAATGTGAGCAATGTCGTACCGAACAGGTGGGTTATAAACTCAACTACTCGGTGTTGATAAAGATAATCGTTATCATTAATGATTGCAACCCTGATATTTATGCGCTTTTATCCACGGCGCTAAAAGGTGATGGATATCACAAACTTCACTTTCCTGACGATGTGCTATTCTTTTTAACGGCAAATAAACCGCTAACGTTAAGACATAAGTGAGGAAAAAATGGGCATTCTTTCAGGGATTATTTTTGGACTTATTGTGGGTATTTTGGCTAAGTGGATCATGCCAGGTAAAGATGGCGGCGGATTCTTTATGACGATCATTCTGGGGATCGTTGGTGCGGTAGTCGGAGGATGGATCAGTACGTTCTTTGGCTTTGGCAAAGTGGATGGTTTCAACTTCGGCAGCTTTGCAGTCGCGGTGATCGGCGCGATTGTCGTGCTGTTAATCTACAGAAAAATCAAAAGCTAAACGCAGAACTTTCAGAGATAATAAAGGCTACGACAGGTAGCCTTTATTATTCAAAATGAATTTACCACCAGCCCAGTTCGGTACCCGCCACCGCAGTTAGCGCGATGCCCATCAACACCATCGTTGTTTTCCTCATGGTTATGCTCCCGGCGCGGCGTAACCGCCAATAAAAAACCATGCCAAAAATAATATTGCCGTAATGAAAATGACGACAGGGAAGAGGATACCCACTCTCATGCTATTACCTTCACTGTTCAGGGGGCGCCAGAATAGCAGGGTTTTCTCAGCGACAAAAGGTCGGTTGCTTTGTGACAGGGCGTGGTTATTACTGACTTAACCCGGGATAAACACCCACTAAAGCGCTGACAGAAAGTATGGAAATAGCGTACCCGCCAGGTTATCCTGGACAAAATATCGCTTTAAGGAGTCGTTATGAAATTTACGTGGATTGCGTTGCCAGGCGTATTGCTGCTGAGCGCTTGTTCATCGTCGCAACCCAACGCCCCCAGGCCGCCGCGTATTGGGATGCCTAATCCGGCAGCCGTCTACTGTGAGCAACAGGGCGGTACGCTGATGCCGGTGCAGACCCCACAAGGCGTGCGTTCCGATTGCAAATTGCCCAATGGCGAAATCATTGATGAGTGGACATTATGGCGCAGAGAGCACCCTGATACGAAAAAGTGACAACCTGCGGTCCGACGGGATATGATTAAGAACAATCTGATAATGAGTTTCATGCGGCGCAAGAAAATATGTTTCAGTTAAAGCCGGGCGCGTTGGCAATAGTTATTGGCGCTAAAACACCCGCCGGACGGCAGAATATTGGTAAATCGGTTGAGCTATTTTGCCTGTGTCAACCCGGAGATGAATTCATTAACCCGGTAAATGGACACGTCACCTTACTGCCGAAAGAAGCGCCTCGGGCGCTGTGGCTGGTCACGGGCGATGTAGCCTCCGCCGATGGTCAGCACGGTTTTGCCTGGGTGCGGGCAGAACATTTGATGCCGTTGTCCCCGGACAGACAACCAGGCCAGGCGGCGGCACGACAATCACAGCTCTCGTAGCCACTCTGCCAGCACAATGGCATGGTTCTGGCGAGTATCTTTAGCGGCGTATAGCAACGTTAGCGGTTGGTGTCGGGCAATATCCGCCAGCCGTTTGCCTTCTTGATGCTGTTGCGCAAGTTCTGCCCGGTATTGCTGCGCGAAGTGGTTAAAATCAATCAGTTCGCTATGAAAGGCTTTGCGCAATTCGGTGGAGGGCGTAATGGCCTTATTCCATTCATCATAGACCAGCGCTGCTTTTTTAATGCCGCGCGGCCATAGCCTGTCAACCAATACCCGATAACCATCGTCTTTTTCCGCCGGGAAATAGACGCGCTTACACTGGATTCGCATTTTTCCCTCCTGTGTTGGTGTCGCTTACGGTACTTTTGTCGGATAGCGGTAATGATTTTAATGGATCAGGCCTGATAAACGAAGCGCCATCAGGCATTCAAGTGGGTATCAGGTTTATTTATGACGCTATCTCTCGATCGCGTCCGGCGTAGAGGCCGAAAATCGCCATGATGATAGCCAGAACCGTTACGCCCGATAGCGGCAGATACCAGCTACCGCTGGCATCATGAAGTTTTCCCATGACGGGCGGCCCACATGCCGCCAGTAAATACCCGACCGACCGCGCCATGCCGGAAAGCGCCGCCGCCTGATGCGCCGAACTGGCGCGCAGGCCGATAAACGTCAGGCCGAGGATCATCGTCGCGCCTGAACCGAAGCCGAACAGTAGCGTCCAGATGACAGCCTGGCCCGGCACAAACCAAAGCCCCGCCGCGCCCACCGCGCACAAGAGTGAGACCAGCGCGGCAATCCAGAGTTGATCGTTAAAGCGATGCAAAATAAGCGGAATGGCTAACCCAGGCGCCGCGGTCGCCAGTTGCAGCAGGCCATGTAGCGATCCTGCCTGTGCTTCGCTGTAACCGTGGCTGATGAGTATTGTTGGTAACCAGCCGATAATCACATAATAAATCAGTGAGTTAAGTCCCAGAAACAACGTAACTTGCCAGGCTAAAGGCGAACGCCAGATACCGCGTTCATGTAATGCCCGGGAGCTACTCAGGTTAGCTGAGCGGGTAGTGCGCCACTGCGGCAACCAGATAAGAAACGCCAACAGCGGAAACAGCATTAGCATTAACAGCGCGCCGCGCCAGCCAAAACCGTGCAACGCCAGCGGAACCACCAGCGCGGACCCCAACGCGGCGGCGGCGCCCATCGTCAATGAATACGCGCCCGTCAGCCTGGCGACATGTTGTGAAAAATCGTGCTTAATCAATCCTGGTAGCAGCACATTACCCAGCGCTATCCCGCACCCAATAATGGCAGTTCCGGCAAACAACAATGCAGCGGAGGGCAGGGAGCGGAGAGCAATACCCGCGCAAATCAGCAGCATTGCGGCAAACAGACTGCGTTCCATCCCAAACCGGCGGGCAATACCGGCCGCCAGCGGCGAAACCAGTGCAAACGCCAGAAGCGGCAAGGTTGTTAGCAGGCCCGTCTGGGCGGTGGAAAGACCGTAATCCGAACGGATTGTCTCCAGCAACGGCGCAGCGCCGGTAAATGTTACGCGCAGCGTAGTGGCTATCATCAAAATACCGGCAATCAGTAAAGCGCCCTGTTTGCCGCGTGGTGAAAGGGCTGTCGTCATCGTTTTCTCATCTCGTCAGGCGAGGCGATACCTTAACAGTTTTTACTGTTTGGATGAATCAAGCTAAAATGACAATTTATCGCTAAAATCGGACAATATAATGATTGGCCTGAGACTGGACGGTTACGATCCCGACCTTCACCACGATGCCGCTGTGGCCTTTTGTATTCGCGCCAGGGATGATGAACTGTTTAGCCCTAGCCATCAGCATCGCAAGGGACAGTTGATTCTCGCTCTGCACGGCGCGATTACCTGCGAGGTGGAGAATGCGATGTGGATGGTTCCGCCCCAGTATGCCGTCTGGCTCCCCGGCTCGCTGCCGCACAGTAATCATGTGACCGCAGAGGCGGAACTGTGCTTTTTATTTATTGAACCTGCAGCGGTCGTCATGCCGGAGCGTTGCTGCACGCTGAAAATTTCGCCGTTATGCCGGGAGTTGATTTTGTCGCTGGCGCGCAGAACCGATTCCGAAAGAGCGCAAATGCCGACGCAGCGCCTTATTCAGGTGTTGTTTGATGAACTGCCGCAGCAGCCGCAGGAACAATTGCAATTACCGATATCGGGGCATCCGAAAATCCGCCAAATGGTTGAGACAATGGCGCAGGAGCCCGCGCGATGGAATACATTAGGGCAGTGGGCCAGCGTATTCGCGATGAGCGAGCGTAACCTTGCCCGGCTGGTCGTCAAAGAGACGGGACTAAGCTTTCGTCGCTGGCGTCATCAGTTGCAATTAATCCTGGCGCTACAAGCGCTGATCGCGGGACGTAATGTACAACAGACGGCGCAAATGCTGGGTTATGATTCCACCACGGCATTCATTACCATGTTTAAAAAAGGCCTGGGGCAGACGCCAGGCCAGTATCTGACGGGCGAATTACTGCTTCCCCACAATTAAAGAGACCAGCCCCGCCGCAATCAGTGGGCCGACCGGCACGCCGCGAAACAGCGCGACGCCAAGTACCGTACCGACCAGCAGCCCGGCGACGAGCTGCGGTTGGTTTCCCATCAGCGTAATGCCGCGACCGCCCAGCCAGGAGACGAAAACGCCGACGGCAATCGCGACCAGCGATTTCCAGTTCACAAAAGAGTGGATCAATGTGGAGGGCGGTAGGGTTCCGCTGGCGATGGGAGCCATTACGCCGATGGTCAGAATGATAATCCCGACGGTGAGTCCCTGTTTTTCAATCCAGGGAAAAAAGGTATTCAACGGGGTTACGCGGACAATAATCAGCACCAGAATTGAGACGGCGACAGTGGTGTTGTGGCTGATAAATCCCAGAGCTGCCAGTCCGAGCAGGATCAGCAGAGTGACATCAAACATTATGGTTTCCTTGCCAAAAAGTAAGCCTGACTACTTTACGCCCAAACGGGAAAGCGCACAGGCCTTTTTAACGATTGATGCGGATTTCAGGCAACTGCCTGAAAGACAATCTCTACGTGAAAAACGGCGTTATCATTAAATTGTCATCAACGCCGCGTATTGCTAACAGGTGAACCGTCATTGTTGTCTTCCTGAGGATACAATTATGTACGATCCACCGTTTCTTGAAGCGCTGATGATTACGGCGTCGTTTTTCGCCATTTTTATCATTATTGTTGTGTCTGTATTGCTCCTTGAAGGGGACTAAGCCGTTGGCGATGACTGAAAGCGGCGGAAGACTGCCAGTTCTGGTCGGGCGATGCGCAGATAGTCCTGTGTATTCATAATGACTGACTTTTCCAGCAGACCGGCATTAAAGGCAATTTCATCGAAACGCTCAAACAGGAGCGGATCGGCGACCAGTTTCAGATTAGGGTGAAAACTGAAAGGCGGGATCGCGCCAAAAACGCAGCCGGTCAGCATATCGATTTCCGCCGGGCTGGCAAGGGAAGCGCGTAAGCCGCCCAGATGTGAAGCAAGCTGAGAGAGGTCGGCTTGCTGATCGGCCGCCAGAATAGCAAGAACGTGCTGGTTGACGCCGTTGCCTTTGACTTTACAGACCAGCGCTTTTGCGCCCTGGCCCAGCGCAGTACCGCGTATTTCAGATACCGCTTCGCATTTTCCTACCGCTTCATGGCTCACCACACGATAGCGCGCGTTCTCCTGGGTTAATAAAGCCACTAAACGTTGGTGTGTAGCGGCACCCTTCGCGACTTCAGTCATTTCGGCCATTTCTTACTCCTGGTGCAATATGAACATTTACTGCGAAGCACTATGATGAACGATGTTGTTTTTGTTGTTTGTTCAGATAGAGCTGCGCATCGGAAGCCTGGTAGGCATCATTAATCGTATCATTGGGCTGCATATTATAAATCCCGGCGGAAAAATGGACTGTCTTATCCGGTGCGATAATTTGCAGGTTACGAATAATACGCTCCGGCAGATGGATAGCCAAATCCGCCGCGTAATCAACAAGAATAATACAGAACTCATCGCCGCCGAGGCGAATGGCGTAATCGCTTTTACGAATCGATGTTTTAATCGCTTTCGCCAACAGGGTAATAATTCGGTCGCCTTCCTGGTGCCCCTGGGTATCGTTGATCAGTTTTAACCTGTCGCAATCAATAGCGACAAATGTCACCGGCGTCCCGGTATTGACCAGGCGTTGCAGTCGCTGTTCCAGCACCGGTGTTAATATTTTACGGTTGTAAAGCCCGGTCATGGCATCGCTAATATTTTCGCGTGTGACGTTGCGATAAAGCCGAAAGTGCATCCGTACCATATTAAGCAGGAGCGCCGTTGCCAGTAAGTAAAAGGCCAGCGCTTTCCAGGACGAGACAAGGAAATAGGTTAAATCAAGGGACAACGAAACGCTCAGCCCACCAGGGATATCATGGCTATAATTCACATATTGAAACAGATTATTTTTGCTTTGATTAATAATAATTTCTTTTCCGGAGTCCATATCCTTTAGTGTTACGTTAAGATAACGCCAAACCAGCGGACGGTCCTGGGTATAAAAAATATTTTTTAAATTATCCTGGTTAACATCCACCATCACGATACCTTTTAACGTTCCCGCCAGATAGACTGGCGTTAAAAAGCTCATGACGTTTTCCTGGGTAATATCATCCATGTAAATACTTGAAATAACCGTACGGCCGGTAAAAAGTTTATCTATATCTTTTCTGTTAATACCCATTGTACCTTTTTGTAAAAAAGTCCAACGATGCATGGCGAAGCGCCGTGAGTTGATTAAATCATAGAAATAGACATAATGTTTATTTAAATCAACGTAATAACGGAATTTAAGCTCCAGTGTGCCCAGCCCGTGACTGTGGTCGTCCTGCGAACGGTTGATGCTTACCGCCTGATCAAATGCAGGCAGTAAAAGGGCGTCATCAAGATTATCGGTACACTGTGTAGCGGCGGTTTGCAGGGTACCATGTAGCGCCGGATAATTATGCCGGGTCAGGTTGACACCGTGCGTACCGTTAATAGCCTCAAAGGCGTCGCAAAACGCGCGGCGTTTTTCTGCGGTGACGGGGTCTCCCGGCGCTTCAAAAGTTCGCATCAAATGTGCGGCGATGCTCTGATTCTGGTACTTATCGTACAAAAACGACGAATCGGCTCTCTCCATGATATAATGCATATAGGCATTCATTGCCCTGTCGCTGGCAATAAGTTCGTAAATCAGGAAGGACGATGTCAAAACGATGACGCTTGCCGAGATAAAGTGCCTGAGCGCTTTATGATGCAAATTCATGATGAACTACAGCCCTGAAAGTCGGATGCGTTAGTTTACCATAGCGATGAGAATTCCTCTAATAGACTGTTTAAAAATAAAACGTGTTGATGTTATGGAATAAAAATCATTCTCGATTTAATAAATTCAATAATATATGATGTTGATATTTTCAGTCGTGACTATTGTCGCAAAAAGTAAATTGTTAATTAACAGCATCGATTTAACACTAACGAAAATAAAATAGCCTTTATTATTACGCGAAAGGAGTGTGAAGTGGTAAGGATAATAATGTACTTCCGTTCGGAGGCACTATGAAACGATTTAAAGAAATGGCAACAATTTTTCTTTTTGCATTGCTGGCTGCGGGGTTCACGTCGTCTGCTATGGCAGCGTCGGGTAGTGATAGTCCGTGGGATTTTGATTTTTCGGGTCCATGGCTTTTTTGCAAACTACAATCCCCTGATTCTCTGCAATTACCGCCACCTCCTGGTGAGTATTGCTGGCATTAATAAATCCATACTATTCCAGTGATAAGTCGGCGCATGTAAGGTTAATCCAGTCAGGAGATATACAGGTTTACGGCTATTGTAATGGCAATATGTATAATCGCCTTGTTAGTGATAAATCAGCCCGTGACGCATTACGGGCTGATTTAGGTTTATGCACTTTGATTGGCGCTCTGTTTCTGAAACAATTCGCGGAATACCGGATAAATATCCTCCTGATCGCGAATATGCTGCATGGCGAAGTTATCGAACGTCGCCTGCAGATGTTCATACTCGCGCCATAAGGTCTGGTGGGCGCGGCGGGTAATCTCGATATAGCTGTAATAGCGCACTACCGGCAGCAGCTTTTTCGCCAGAATCTCATGGCACAGCGGTGAGTCGTCGGCCCAGTTATCACCGTCTGACGCTTGCGCCGCATAGATGTTCCACTGACCGGGGTCGTAGCGCTCTTTAACCACTTCATCCATGAGTTTAAGCGCACTGGAGACAATCGTCCCGCCGGTCTCTTGCGAATAAAAGAACTCATGTTCGTCCACTTCCTTCGCCTGGGTATGGTGGCGGATATAAACCACTTCGACGTTCTTATACGTTCGGCTCAAAAACAGATAGAGCAGAATGTAAAAACGCTTGGCCATATCTTTGGTTGCCTGGTCCATCGAACCCGAGACGTCCATCAGACAGAACATCACCGCCTGGCTGGAGGGCTCAGGCCGTTTTTCATAATTTTTATAGCGTAAATCAAAGGTGTCGATAAACGGCACTCGCTCGATTTTAGCCCGTAGTTCGGCAATCTCCCGACGTAACCGCTCCTCTTCAAGCAGTTGCGCTGGTTCGCTGTGGCTGATGGTCTCCAGTTCCGTTTCCAGCGCGTGCAGTTCGCGGCGTTTTCCTGCCGTCATTGCTGTACGGCGCGCCAGAGAGTTTTGTAGCGAACGTACCACGCTGATATTGGCCGGCACGCCGTTTGAGGTGAAACCGGCGCGGTGAGTTTTATACTCGTTAAGCTGGCGATGCTGGTTTTTTTTCAGATTAGGCAGCGCTAAATCTTCAAAAAGCAGATCCAGATACTCATCTTTTGAAATCTGAAAAACAAACTCATCCTGGCCTTCGCCGTCCTGGCTGGCCTGACCTTGACCGCTGCCGGAACCGCCGCCGCCACCGCCTTGCGGACGCTCAATGCGATCATTCTGGATAAAGTGATCGTTACCCGGATGGACGCGATGGCGCAGACCGCCGCGCCCCTGATGAAACATCGGTTCGCTAATATCATCGGTTGGAATAGAGACGGACTCTCCGCTGTCGACATCGGTCACAGAGCGTTTATTAATCGCTTCGGAAATCGACTGCTTAATTTGTGCTTTATAACGGCGCAAAAAGCGCTGGCGATTCACCGTGCTTTTATTTTTGCCGTTAAGACGTCGGTCTATGAACCAGGTCATATGCCCCCCGTACTGCCAACTGAGCGCCTGTTCTGTCAGTGCCGGATAGCGCTAATGCTTAGCCAGTCTACAGAACATTACTTTGTAGGCCCGGTAAGCGCAAGCGCCACCGGGCATTAACATCACGACGATTTACGCACGCGCAGGTACCACTCGCACAGCAAACGAACCTGCTTACGGGTATACCCTTTTTCCATCATCCGATCGACAAAGTCGTCATGCTTTTTCTGCTCGTCAGTCGACGTTTTGGCGTTAAAAGAAATGACCGGCAACAGCTCTTCAGTATTAGAGAACATTTTTTTCTCAATCACCGTGCGCAGCTTCTCGTAACTGGTCCAGTTTGGATTACGGCCGCTATTGTTGGCTCTGGCGCGCAGGACAAAGTTTACTATCTCATTACGGAAATCTTTCGGGTTACTGATACCCGCTGGTTTTTCAATTTTTTCCAGTTCGGCGTTCAGCGACTCGCGATCGAACAGTTGACCGGTATCCGGGTCGCGATACTCCTGATCCTGAATCCAGAAATCCGCATAAGTCACGTAACGATCAAAAATGTTCTGCCCGTACTCAGAATAAGATTCGAGATAGGCCGTCTGGATCTCCTTGCCGATAAATTCGGCGTATTTCGGGATCAGGTAGCCTTTCAGGAACTCCAGATAACGCTCAGCTTGCTCCTGCGGGAACTGCTCGCGCTCGATTTGTTGTTCCAGAACGTAGAACAGATGTACCGGGTTTGCCGCCACTTCCGCATGGTCGAAGTTGAATACGCGGGAGAGGATCTTAAAGGCGAATCGGGTGGAGAGACCGTTCATCCCTTCGTCCACACCCGCATAGTCGCGATACTCCTGGTACGATTTAGCTTTGGGGTCGGTATCTTTCAGGCTTTCACCGTCATAAACGCGCATTTTCGAGTAAATACTGGAATTTTCCGGCTCTTTCAGGCGGGAAAGAATCGAGAAGCGCGAAAGCGTTTCCAACGTGCCCGGCGCGCAGGGCGCATGAGCCAGCTCGCTATGATTAAGTAGTTTCTCGTAGATTTTGATCTCTTCGGAGATTCGCAGGCAATAAGGCACCTTCACAATATAGACACGGTCGAGGAACGCTTCGTTATTTTTATTGTTACGGAAAGTCACCCATTCAGATTCGTTTGAGTGGGCAAGTATGATGCCATTAAAGGGCAGGGCGGAAATACCTTCCGTGCCATTGTAGTTACCTTCCTGAGTTGCGGTCAGCAAGGGGTGCAGCACCTTAATAGGCGCTTTAAACATCTCGACGAACTCCATGATCCCCTGGTTAGCGCGGCACAGCGCGCCAGAGTAACCATACGCATCCGGATCGTTCTGGGCGTGATGTTCGAGTTTACGAATATCCACCTTGCCGACCAGCGCCGAAATATCCTGGTTGTTTTCATCGCCGGGTTCCGTTTTGGCGATGGCAATCTGCTCCAGAATGGAGGGCCAGACTTTCACCACGCGGAATTTAGTAATATCGCCGCCAAATTCATGCAGGCGTTTGGCCGCCCACGGGGACATAATCGTCCCTAGATAGCGGCGCGGAATACCGTACTCTTTTTCCAGAATCTGCGCGTCTTCCTGCGGATTAAACAGGCATAACGGATGATCGTTGACCGGACTACGCTCGCCGTTGGCGCTTAAAACATAAATTGGCACGCGCTGCATTAGCGATTTCAGCCGTTCAGCGAGCGATGATTTGCCACCCCCCACAGGTCCCAGCAAATAGAGAATTTGCTTCTTCTCTTCCAGCCCTTGCGCCGCATGTTTCAGATAAGAGACAATCTGTTCAATCGCGTCTTCCATGCCGTAAAACTCTTCAAACGCAGGATAGCGAGCAATAACCCGGTTGGAGAAGAGTCGGGAAAGTCGGGGTTCCTGGGCAGTGTCGACCATATTAGGCTCGCCGATAGCCATTAATAGCCGCTCTGCCGCGTTGGCATAAGCACTGCGATCTTGCCGACAAATGGTAAGAAAATCCTGCAGTGTGAACTCTTCGTCCTTGGCAGCTTCGTAACGCTGGCGATAGTGATCGAATATATTCATGATATGCCATCCTTTCGTTTTTTCGCACATGTTAAGAGCCGTTCATATGAATAGTAGAGGCTCCCGGAAGAGGTAGACTGAACGCCGTCTCTGCTAAGGAAAAAAAAGCAACTCTCATGCCATTTTATTGGTCAGAAGATCAACGTGTCCGGTGATACACCTTCTTAACATTAAGCGTAGATGGCATTTGCAAAACTTGCCTGTACGCGTCAGTGGATTTCGATGACATATCAATAACTCATCAGGTAGAAAAGGCTGGTGGATATCAGAAAAAGCGTTCCCGGTCACATAACGATCATCAGCCGATCATCTGAAAATAATCGGTGGTGGTGATATTAAACGGTTACATTGTGTAAAATAGTTGGGCTTACAGGTATTGGCGGTTACACTTTTGCCGCAGAACATTTGAATAAGGAATTATGGATTGTGACCAAACTTAAACTTCTGGCTCTTGGCGTGTTTATTGCAACATCCGCCAGCGTCGCGCACGCTGAAAGCAACCTGACGTTGGGCGCAGGCGTTGGTGTGGTTGAACACCCTTATAAAGATTACGATAGCGATGTTTATCCGATACCGGTCATCGCTTATGAAAGCGAAAACTTCTGGTTCCGTGGTCTGGGAGGCGGGTATTACTTGTGGAATGACAATGCCGATAAGTTGTCAATCATGGCATACTGGTCCCCGATGTACTTCAAACCGGGCGACAGCGATGACCATCAGTTGCGTCGTCTGGACAGGCGTAAAAGTACTATGATGGCGGGCGTTTCTTACGCGCATCACACCCAGTATGGATTCCTGCGTACCTCACTGGCAGGGGATACGTTGGATAACAGTAACGGTATTGTCTGGGATCTGGCCTGGCTGTATCGGTATACCAATGGCGGGCTGACCTTAACGCCAGGTATCGGGGTTGAATGGAATAGCGAGAACCAGAACGATTACTATTACGGCGTATCACGTAAAGAATCTTCGCGTAGCGGCCTGCGCGGCTATAACCCGAACGATAGCTGGAACCCGTATCTTGAATTTAGCGCTAACTATAATTTCGCCGGTAACTGGAGCGTATATGGTACTGCGCGCTACACCCGCCTGTCGGATGAAATTACCGACAGCCCGATGGTGGATAAATCCTGGACCGGTATCCTTTCTACTGGCGTGACCTATAGATTCTGATTGATTGAATTTGCCGGAAAAACCATGACAAAGCCTGCGTTATGCAGGCTTTGTGCTAACTGAAACGCGAACATGGCGGCTTGCATAAATGCGCTGTTGACCGGGGATGGCGCAGCCTTACGTGATTTATACTTTGTTACATCAATTTAAAAAACTAGCCTTTTATATGAAAAATCCAGGTGATTACAACCGCGCTAACAATTAGCGTAATAATTGTTGCAATGCTGGCTGATATCGCCCTGTCACGTCCCGCTTATGCTATACCCATTCTTCACAGCGAGTAAGACGAATGAGCATAGTATTCAATACCGTAGCCAAGCCCAGCGGCAGTCTGTGTAACTTATCCTGCAAGTACTGTTTCTATCTTGATAAACCCCGGGGCCAGCGCGTCATGTCTGACGATGTGCTGGAGACGTATATCCGCCGGGTAATTGATGATACGCCATCCTCAGAGGTCTCGTTTTGCTGGCAGGGGGGAGAGCCGACGCTATGCGGTCTTTCTTTTTACCACAAAGTGGTGCGCTTGCAGCAACGCTATGCCAGCGGCAAAACTATCTACAACAGTCTGCAAACCAATGGCGTATTAATCAATGAAGAGTGGGCGGCATTCTTTGCGCAGCATCAGTTCCTGATTGGTATATCGATTGATGGGCCGCAAGTCGTTCATGATAATTACCGGAAAACGCCGTCAGGTCGGGCGTCTTTTTCCCGAGTCGTTAATGCTATCCGCCTTCTGCAGGCAAATGATGTCGAGTTCAACACGCTCACTGTCGTGAATGATGCGTCATGCCGTCATGGCAACGCTATTTATCATTTTTTGACGCAGGAACTGGAAAGTAAACACCTGCAATTTATTCCCATTGTTGAGCCGCTCGCACAAAAAGCGCAGCGTTCTTTGACGTTATCTGACAATGAGGATTCGCCTTCGCTGATGCCCTTTTCCGTCACGCCTGAAGGGTGGGGGGCCTTTATGTGCGATGTTTTTGATCAATGGATACGTCACGATGTCGGACGCATATTCGTACAGCTTTTTGATAACTTACTTGGCGTCTGGATGGGGGAGCCCGCCACGCTTTGTACGATGCAGTCGACCTGCGGGCAAAGTTTGCTGGTGGAGCAGAATGGCGACGTGTTTAGCTGCGACCATTTTGTTTTTCCCGCCTATAAACTGGGCAATCTGCAGCAACACTCTTTAGAAGAAATGGCGGCCTCTCCTTTTCAGCAGCAGTTTGGCGCGGCTAAAGCAAACCTTTCCTCACGCTGCCAGAACTGTACGTGGTGCTTTGCCTGTCACGGCGGTTGTCCGAAACATCGAATTTGTATGGACGGCGGCGAACGGCAAAATTATCTCTGTAAAGGATATCTGGAGTTCTTTCACCATGTGACGCCCTATATGAATGTGATGCGTCAATTATTACTGAATCAGCGACCCGCCGCGCATATTACTCGCATCGTCGACATGATTGCGGATGACGTTCGTCAGTGACAAGAAAATCGCCCCCTTGCGCGGTATGATGCCGGACATTACCGTAGGGTCTAAGAGTCCTGTATTGTTTTACCGTCGAGTGACATTGAAAAGGAAATGAAATCAGTGAAAAACGTAACGTTTTGCGGGCAGGTGAAGCTTCCTGCCATCGGACAGGGAACATGGTATATGGGCGAGCGCGCGGATCAACGTCAGCGCGAGGTTTCGGCGCTGCGCGCGGGGCTGGATTTGGGGTTACGCCTTATTGATACGGCGGAAATGTATGCCGACGGCGGGGCGGAAAAGGTCGTGGGCGAGGCGCTGGCAGGGCGACGCGATGAGGCATTTCTGGTGTCAAAAGTGTACCCGTGGAACGCTGGCGGCCAGAAGATAGTTGCCGCCTGTGAGAAAAGCCTGCGTCGTCTGAAAACAGATTATCTCGATCTCTATCTATTGCACTGGGCCGGAAGCTTTTCATTCGAAGAGACCGTTGAAGGTATGGAGCGGCTAATCGCGCAGGGGAAAATTCGCCGTTGGGGAGTCTCTAATCTTGATTATGACGATATGCAGGCTCTGTGGCGCATCCCCGGGGGACAGCAATGCGCGACAAATCAGGTGCTTTATCATCTGGCGTCACGCGGTATTGAGTATGATTTATTGCCGTGGTGTCAACAACAGCGAATGCCAGTGATGGCCTACAGCCCGCTGGCGCAGGCTGGCCGATTACGTAGCGGTTTACTGAATCATCCGGTGGTGAATGAAATTGCGCAAGCGCATAACGCTACGGCGGCGCAAATCTTACTGACGTGGGTGATTGCGCATCCGGGCGTGATGGCGATCCCGAAAGCCGGAAGTACAGAACACGTGAAGCAAAATGCGGCGGCGCTTGAGATTACCTTGTCAGCAAACGAACTTGCCTTACTGGACAACGCCTGGCCTGCGCCAAAAGGGAAAACCGCGTTGGATATGGTGTGACGCCGGATAAAATGTGTAAGCGCCGCCATCCGGCAGGTCATGCCTGATGGCGGCTGACGCCTTTCAGATCCTATAGCAACGCCGTTATCCATTCACTTTTAGCGTTTAGCGACGCAGATAGTCTGCGCCAGACGAGAGGGTTTTTCTTCTGTGGCTTGTTGCGGCGCAGTAGCGTAAACCGTTTCAACGCAGACAAACGTTTTATAGCCGTCATCCGGCATGTCGCCCATGCTGACGGACAACGCCGGGCCAGGGTTCCAGCCTACGACGTTAAGGTGATGGTGGTGGACCACATCAATCGTGCGGTTTAATGTCGCATCGTGGATCACGCTACATGCTTCAGGATTGAGGTAAACGCGATCGGTACGGTCCGGAAAGGTTTGTATACCGTCGGTCAGGACACCTTCTTTAGCGTCGTTAACTTTATCAATAAACCGATCGCCGAGTCCGCTGACCTTAACGTTGGCGATGTCGCCAACATTAAAATAGCTGTGGAGCGCGGATGTGGTTGCAAACTCGCCATGCGCTTCCAGTTCAATTTCACAGGTTTTGCCCACTTTAAAACGTGCCAGCAGCGTGAAATCGTGCGGCCAGTATTTCCGGGTGGCCTCACTGCTTTGCAGCTCAAATGTCAGCATTACGCCATTATCATCTTCATTATGCGCTTTTAGCGCCCACGGTAGATTACGCGCAAAGCCGTGTGACGGCAGACCCTGTTGAGCCGCAGGTCCAAACCAGGGCCAGCAGATCGGTACACCGCCGCGTAGCGCCACGCCGGTTTTGAAAGGCGTATTATTACTGAGCCACAATACCTCTTCCTCGCCAACGGGTTTCCAGGAGAGAAGGTGCGCGCCCTGTAATGCAAAAGAGGCTTTAACCTGCGGATGGTCAACGACGATCAGATCCAGGTCATCAAGCTGACGACGGGAAAGGACAGGGGTAAGCTGTTCGATAACCGGGAGGGCAAAAATTTTATTAATCATTACGCAATCCTCTTAACCCTAAATAATTCGAGTTGCATGACAAGGCGCTTGTGCCTTGACCAGTGCTTGCGCTGGCCCGTAGAGGCGAGGCCGCAGGCCGAGTAACGCGGCAAGTGAACGACAAATTCATCGGGAACGAATTTGAACAACCGTAGGTAATCTCCGGCCAGGGACATGGACATCCCTGATTCATCCCGATAAGTTCGACTTCCGTCAGTGATTCGGGTGAGAAAGCATAGCCAACGCACCTGCAACTTGAAGTATGACGGGTATATCTTTAAGCAAAAAAAAGCGACCTGAGTCGCTCTTACCAATGACTGTGTCATCTCAACTTATTTGGAGATGTGAGCAATCAGGTCCAGTACTTTGTTGGAGTAACCGGTTTCGTTATCGTACCAGGAGACCAGTTTCACGAAGTTGTCGTTCAGCGCGATGCCTGCTTTAGCATCGAACACGGAAGTGCATACTTCGCCGTTGAAATCGGTAGATACAACGTCGTCTTCGGTGTAACCCAGCACGCCTTTCATTTCGCCTTCGGCAGCAGCTTTAACAGCAGCTTTGATCTGCTCGTAGGTAGCCGCTTTTTCCAGACGAACGGTCAGGTCAACAACGGATACGTTCGGAGTAGGAACGCGGAACGCCATACCAGTCAGTTTGCCATTCAGTTCCGGCAGTACTTTACCTACCGCTTTAGCAGCGCCAGTAGAGGACGGGATGATGTTCTGAGATGCGCCGCGGCCGCCGCGCCAGTCTTTGTGAGACGGGCCGTCAACGGTTTTCTGGGTTGCGGTAGTCGCGTGAACAGTAGTCATCAGACCTTCGATGATGCCGAAGTTGTCGTTGATAACTTTAGCCAGCGGCGCCAGGCAGTTGGTGGTGCAGGAAGCGTTGGAAACGATGTCCTGGCCTTCGTATTTGTCAAAGTTAGCGCCTTTAACAAACATTGGGGTGTTGTCTTTAGACGGACCCGTCAGAACCACTTTTTTCGCGCCAGCGGTGATGTGTTTACGCGCGGTTTCGTCAGTCAGGAAGATACCGGTAGCTTCAGCCACTACGTCAACACCAACTTCGTCCCATTTCAGGTTAGCCGGATCGCGTTCAGCGGTAACACGGATTTTTTTACCGTTAACGATCAGATGACCGTCTTTCACTTCAACAGTACCGCCGAAACGGCCGTGAGTGGAGTCATATTTCAGCATGTATGCCATGTACTCTGCGTCTAACAGGTCGTTGATTGCAACGATCTCGATGTCAGAACGTTTCTGAGCAGCACGGAAAACAATGCGACCGATACGGCCAAAACCGTTGATACCTACTTTGATAGTCATATATTCCACCAGCTATTTGTTAGTGAATAAAAGGTTGCCTGTAAAATTACAAAAACCTTACGCAGCGTCAAGCGGAATCGTGTCAATCATTGCGACAAATCAATCCTCTGCACAACCTTTGCGCGGCTGATTCGCCTCACTCTTCCTTTCGGCTTGTAACCACATGGGGGCGCCGTCCCGAATTTTAAAGGGCAACCGAGATAATAATGTGACATCAGTCACGATTCGTGAGCCGCCATTTCGCAATGATCAAGTTTAGAACAAAAGTTGGTACTGAGGTGTTAATGTTTTGTTAGAATCGGTCAGGCAATGTGAGCACGTTTAAAGTGAGATGTGAGCAAATGGCTAACCAACCTTCAGCAGAAGAACTCAAGAAAAAATTGTCCGAAATGCAATTCTACGTGACGCAGGATCGTGGCACAGAACCGCCATTTACCGGACGCCTGCTACATAATAAACGCGATGGGGTTTATCACTGCCTGGTCTGTGATACGCCGCTTTTTCACTCCCACACCAAATACGATTCAGGCTGCGGCTGGCCTAGCTTTTACCAGCCTGTCAGCGAAGAGGCGATTCGTTACATAGACGATTTTTCTCATGGAATGCAGCGTGTCGAAATTCGTTGCGGTAACTGCGATGCGCATCTCGGACACGTTTTCCCGGACGGGCCGCAGCCAACCGGTGAGCGCTATTGCGTTAACTCGGCCTCGCTGGCCTTTTCTGACGAGAAAAACGGCGATCAACTGAAAGGCTGAAAAAACGATTCAGCAAATTATTCCACAGGAGCGGACACATCATGAATCTTGATGAGATCATTAACAGCATGACGCCGGAAGCGTATCAACGTTTATCCACCGCCGTTGAGCTGGGTAAGTGGCCGGATGGCGTGGCGTTGACGCCGGAACAGAAAGAAAACAGCCTGCAACTGGTGATGCTATGGCAGGCGCGGCACAATACCGAAGCGCAACATATGACGATCGATACTCACGGTCAGATGGTGATGAAAAGCAAGCAGCAGCTCAAAGCGGATTTCGGTATTACGTCAAAGCCGATTGCGACATTGAAAATGCAGTAACGACAGCCGGATAAGAGGTAGCCGCCATCCGGCGGTTTCATTGCCAATGCGTTGTGCTTACCGGGCCTGCTCATTGCTGCCAGGCACAGGCCCGCCATATTTTTACCCATTAACGCTTAATGTACATCGAGTCCGCCAACTGTTTCGCTAACTGATTATTGTCATCGGCGGCCTATTCCCAGAACTTGCGCCAGCCAGCCCGCGCTTTTTAATCTGGTTCGCGTTGATCGCCACCGAGCGCGGATTTTCATAAGGGAGGGCAAACAGCGCTTTCCCCCGTCAGACTTCACTGACAGCAGCAGGCCAGGCGTTTGAGTCATACGGATTGGCGTTGAAATACTGCGTGCCGTAGGCCATGTCGTAAGTCATCAAATTGATAAAGTCGAGCTACGGGGCTATAGCTTTCACGTCCAGCCAGCTTTTCGGACTTTCCGCATTCGCGCCGACGGCGAGGGTGACCCGTTTTTGGGGCCTATTAGCTGACGAAGCGCTTTTAAATGCGACGTTAAACGAATATTCCCAGTCAAGATCGATCCCATCGAGACCATATTTGTCGACAATCTTCTGCGCCGGTTTAATAAACACCGCGCGGGCTTCTTTAACGATCCTCTTCGACATCTAAAACAGAAACACGCCACAGAATGGAGTGACGAAAAAATAACCGCAGCAGATTAGCGTCTTCATCCATGGAAACCTGCGCAGGCGTTCACGCCGTCTTTCGCGATACGGCTTCCATCTTTTTGGTTTTATCGCCGTTTGTTTCGTTGAGTTTGTGATCTTGGTTGGTAAATACAGATCATTATCTGTGTTTTAAAGATTTATCGTTGACCTTAAAGATTTTATGGTTAAGTATGATGAGCATTGATGCACACCAAACACAAAGGAAGATGCAATGAAAGCACTGGCGAGATTTGGCAAGGCCTTTGGCGGCTACAAAATGATTGATGTCCCGGAGCCGGTATGCGGTCCGGAAGACGTGATTATCGAAATCAAAGCGGCGGCGATCTGCGGCGCGGATATGAAGCACTATAACGTTGACAGCGGGTCCGACGAATTTAACTCCGTTCGCGGTCATGAATTCGCCGGACGTATCGCGCGGGTGGGCGAAAAAGTGAAAGACTGGAAAGTCGGCCAGCGCGTGGTTTCTGACAACAGCGGACACGTTTGCGGCGTTTGCCCTGCCTGTGAACAAGGCGATTTTCTGTGTTGTACAGAAAAAGTGAATCTGGGTCTGGATAACAACACCTGGGGCGGTGGATTTTCCAAATACTGCCTGGTTCCGGGAGAAATCCTGAAAATCCATCGCCATGCCCTGTGGGAGATCCCGGAAGGCGTGGATTACGAGGAAGCCGCAGTACTGGACCCTATCTGCAACGCCTATAAATCTATCGCCCAGCAATCCAAATTTTTACCCGGCCAGGACGTGGTAGTCATCGGCACCGGTCCGTTAGGTCTGTTTTCGGTCCAAATGGCCCGCATTATGGGGGCGGTAAATATCGTGGTGGTTGGCCTGGATGAGGATGTTCCTGTCCGTTTCCCTGTGGCCAAAGAACTCGGCGCGACGGCGTTTGTTAACGGCTCCACGGAAGATGTCGTCGCACGCTGCCAGGAGATTTGCGGCAAAGACAACCTCGGTCTGGTGATCGAATGCTCCGGTGCCAACATTGCGCTTAAACAGGCCATCGACATGCTGCGGCCAAATGGTGAAGTGGTTCGCGTCGGTATGGGATTTAAGCCGCTCGATTTCTCCATTAACGACATTACTTCCTGGAACAAAAGCATCATTGGGCATATGGCCTATGACTCCACATCCTGGCGCAATGCGATTCGCCTGCTTGCCAGCGGCGCTATCAAAGTAAAACCAATGATCACCCATCGTATCGGTCTTTCTCAGTGGCGCGAAGGCTTTGACGCAATGGTCGATAAGACAGCCATTAAAGTGATCATGACCTACGACTTTGATGAATAACCCTTCTGCTAAAGGAACGTTATCGCATGGAACAGATAACAAAACCGCACTGCGGCGCCCGGCTGGATCGCCTGCCGGATTGCCGCTGGCATTCATCAATGTTTGCCGTCGTCGCCTTTGGTCTGCTTGTTTGCTGGAGTAATGCCGTCGGCGGATTAATTCTTGCCCAGCTCAAGGAGTTAGGCTGGACCGATAATTCCACGACAGCCACCTTCTCCGCCATTACCACGGCGGGGATGTTTCTCGGCGCGCTGGTGGGCGGCATTATCGGCGATAAAACCGGACGCAGGAACGCCTTTATTCTTTATGAAGCGATTCACATTGCCTCGATGGTCGTGGGCGCATTTTCACCGAATATGATGTTCCTGATTGCCTGTCGTTTTGTGATGGGCGTGGGATTAGGGGCACTACTGGTCACGCTGTTCGCCGGATTTACCGAGTACATGCCCGGCAGAAATCGCGGCACCTGGTCGAGTCGTGTTTCGTTTATTGGCAACTGGTCATATCCATTGTGTTCCCTGATTGCAATGGGGCTGACGCCGCTAATTAGCGCGGAATGGAACTGGCGCGTGCAGTTACTGAGCCCGGCTGTGCTGTCGCTGATTGCTACCGCGCTTGCCTGGCGATACTTCCCTGAATCTCCCCGCTGGCTGGAATCGCGCGGGCGTTATCAGGAAGCCGAAAAGGTTATGCAGGCCATTGAAGCAGGCATCGAACGTCAGACAGGAAAACCGCTGCCGCCGGTTGTTATTGAAAGCAGTGGCAAGCCGCCGCGTTCCGTACCGTATTCAGCGTTGCTCACTGGCGTATTACTGAAACGCGTTATTTTGGGTTCCTGCGTGCTGATTGCCATGAACGTTGTGCAATACACGTTAATTAACTGGCTGCCCACCATCTTTATGACACAGGGCATCAACCTCAAAGATTCGATCGTTTTAAATACCATGAGTATGTTCGGCGCACCGTTTGGCATATTTATCGCTATGCTGGTAATGGATAAAATTCCGCGCAAAACCATGGGTGTCGGTTTATTAATTCTGATTGCCGTGCTGGGATATATTTATTCGCTGCAAACCAGCATGTTGCTCATCACCTTAATTGGCTTTTTCCTGATTACCTTTGTCTATATGTATGTCTGTTATGCCTCGGCGGTCTATGTGCCGGAGATCTGGCCAACAGAAGCGAAACTTCGCGGTTCCGGCCTGGCGAACGCTGTCGGCAGAATCAGCGGTATCGCTGCCCCCTATGCGGTGGCGGTATTACTCAACGGTTATGGCGTGACGGGCGTTTTCGTCCTGCTGGGCGCTGTCTCGATTATCGTCGCCGTCGCAATAGCGACTATCGGAATCGAGACCAAGGGTGTTTCGGTCAAAAGTCTGGGCATTGATAAGGTCACGAGTAAATAAAGGAATAAAAATGAAAAATTCAAAAGCGATATTAAAAACGCCGGGCACCATGAAAATTATCGCAGCGGATATTCCGGTGCCAAAAGATAACGAAGTGCTGATCAAAGTGGAATATGTCGGTATTTGCGGTTCAGATGTTCACGGTTTTGAATCCGGGCCATTCATTCCGCCGAAGGATCCAAATCAGGAAATTGGCCTGGGGCATGAGTGTGCCGGAACGGTCATTGCGGTCGGCAATCGGGTAAGCAAATTTAAGCCAGTCGATCGGGTTAATATCGAGCCGGGCGTGCCGTGCGGCCACTGCCGCTATTGTCTGGAAGGAAAATACAATATTTGTCCGGATGTTGATTTTATGGAGACGCAGCCGAATTATCGCGGGGCCTTAACGCACTATCTGTGCCATCCGGAAAGTTTTACGTACAAGCTTCCGGACAATATGGACACTATGGAAGGTGCGCTGGTGGAACCTGCTGCTGTTGGAATGCACGCGGCAATGCTGGCGGATGTTAAACCGGGTAAGAAAATCGTCATTCTCGGCGCGGGCTGCATTGGTTTAATGACCCTGCAAGCGTGTAAGTGTCTGGGGGCGACCAATATCGCGGTAGTGGATGTGCTGGAAAAACGGCTGGCAATGGCTGAACGACTGGGAGCGACAACCGTTATCAATGGGGCGAAAGAAGATACTGTCGCGCGCTGCCAGCAGTTCACCGACGATATGGGCGCCGATATTGTGTTTGAAACCGCCGGTTCCGCCGTCACAACTCAGCAAGCGCCGTATCTGGTCATGCGCGGCGGGAAGATCATGATTGTCGGCACTGTCGCGGGAGATTCAGCGATTAATTTCCTCAAAATTAACCGTGAAGTCTCCATCCAGACGGTATTCCGCTATGCCAACCGCTATCCGGTGACTATTGATGCCATCTCCTCCGGGCGTTTCGATGTGAAATCAATGGTGACGCATATTTACGATTACAAAGACGTACAACGTGCATTTGAAGAGTCGGTGAATAACAAACGCGACATTATTAAAGGCGTTATTAAAGTTTGCGATTAATAAAAAACGGGAGAAACAGCGATGTTGGCAGATATAAAATATTGGGAAAATGATGCACAAAATAAACATTACGCGATTGCGCACTTTAACGTGTGGAATGCGGAAATGTTGATGGGAGTGATTGATGCGGCGGAAGAGGCAAATTCGCCGGTTATTATCTCCTTTGGTACCGGATTTGTGGGCAATACTTCATTTGAAGACTTCTCTCATATGATGGTTTCCATGGCTAAAAAAGCCTCTGTGCCGGTAATTACCCACTGGGATCATGGACGTAGCATGGACATTATCCATAATGCCTGGGCGCACGGCATGAACTCGCTGATGCGTGACGCTTCATCCTTTGATTTTGAAGAAAATATTCGCCTGACCAAAGAAGCCGTTGATTTCTTTCATCCGCTGGGTATTCCGGTAGAGGCGGAGTTAGGGCACGTAGGGAACGAAACGGTGTATGAAGAGGCGTTGGCGGGGTATCACTATACCGACCCGGATCAGGCGGCGGAATTTGTAGCGCGCACCGGTTGTGACTCGCTGGCGGTCGCCATCGGCAACCAGCATGGCGTGTACACCTCTGAACCAAAACTGAATTTTGAGGTCGTGGAGCGCGTGCGCCAGGCCGTTTCCGTACCGCTAGTGTTACACGGCGCTTCCGGTATTAGCGACGCGGATATCAAAAAAGCCATTTCGCTGGGCATCTCGAAAATCAATATCCACACCGAACTGTGTCAGGCCGCGATGGTAGCGGTAAAAGAGAATCAGGATCAGCCGTTCCTGCATCTGGAACGCGAAGTACGCAAAGCGGTAAAAGCCCGTGCGCTGGAAAAAATCAAACTGTTTGGTTCAGATGGTAAAGCGGAATGATGATATGGACGAAATCGAAGTTCTTTGCATAGGGGCGGCCATTGTCGACATTCCTTTGCAACCGGTTAGTAAAAATATCTTTGATGTCGATTCGTATCCATTAGAACGAATTGCCATGACCACAGGGGGAGATGCGATTAATGAAGCCACGATTATTTCGCGTCTCGGGCATCGCACTGCGCTAATGAGTCGCGTTGGCGACGATGCGGCAGGATATTTTATTCTCGACCACTGTCGGAAGGAGAATATCGATATTCAGAGCCTGAAGCAGGATGCTGATATTGATACCTCAATTAATGTTGGGCTGGTGACTGATGATGGTGAGCGCACCTTTGTCACTAACCGTAACGGCAGTCTGTGGAAGCTAAATATTAACGATGTCGATTTTGACCGTTTTTCTCAGGTCAGGCTGTTATCACTAGCAAGTATCTTTAACAGCCCGCTGCTGGATGGCAAAGCATTAACGGCTATTTTTACGCAGGCGAAAGCGCATCAACTGGTTATCTGCGCTGACATGATCAAACCGCGGCTGAATGAAACTCTGGACGATATTCGCGAAGCGCTAAGTTTTGTCGATTATCTGTTTCCTAATATTGATGAAGCCAAAAAGCTGACCGGGAAAGAGACGCTGGATGATATTGCCGATTGTTTTTTGCAATGTGGCGTAAAAACGGTGGTGATTAAAACTGGCAAGAAAGGCTGCTTTATCAAAAGCGCCGATATAAAAATGGAAGTGCCTGCGGTGTCAGGCATTACCGCCATCGACACTATTGGCGCCGGCGATAATTTTGCATCGGGATTTATCGCCGCGCTGCTGGAGGGAAAAACGCTGCGTGAATGCGCACGGTTCGCCAATGCGACGGCCGCGATATCGGTACTCAACGTGGGCGCCACAACGGGCGTGAAAAACAGAATGCTAGTGGAACAACTCCTGAATGAATACGAAGGGTAATAGCGGCAGATGAAAATGATACCTTTAGGTAATACAGATATAGCGCTTTCCCGTATGGGACTCGGCACCTGGGCTATCGGCGGCGGTCCGGCATGGAATGGCAACCTCGATATGCAGGTCTGCATCGATACTATCGTTGAGGCGCACCGTTGCGGTATTAACCTGATTGATACGGCGCCGGGCTACAACTTTGGCAATAGCGAAGTGATTGTCGGTCAGGCGCTGAAAAAATTACCGCGTAACGAGATGGTGGTAGAGACCAAATGCGGGATCGTCTGGGAGCGGGAAGGGAGTCTGTTCAATAAAGTCGGCGATCGCCAGCTTTATAAAAATCTTTCTCCGGACTCTATTCGTAAAGAAGTTGATGCCAGTCTCCAGCGACTAGGGATTGATTATATCGATATCTATATGACCCACTGGCAGTCAGTACCGCCGTTTTTTACGCCGATTGCGGAAACCGTTGGCGTGCTCAATGAGCTGAAAGCAGAGGGGAAAATCCGTTCTATCGGGGCGGCGAATGTAGATGTCAGCCATATCCGCGAATACCTTAAACATGGCGAGCTGGACATCATACAGGCGAAATACAGCATTCTTGACCGGGCGCTGGAAACGGAGCTGCTGCCTCTATGCCGCGAGCACGGCATCGTGGTACAGGTTTATTCGCCACTGGAGCAGGGATTGTTAACCGGCACCATTACCCGTGACTATGTTCCCGGCGGGGCGCGAGCGAATAAACTCTGGTTCCAGCGTGAGAATATGTTGCGGGTTATTGATATGCTGGAGCAGTGGCAGCCATTGTGCGACAAATACCATTGCGCCGTCCCGACGCTGGCGCTGGCGTGGATATTGCGACAAAGCGAATTGATTTCGATACTGAGCGGTGCCACGTCGCCGGAGCAGGTACGAGAGAATATCGCTGCGCTGTCCATCACCTTAACGGATGACGATGCGTTATTGATGAGACAAATGGCGGAAGCGCTGGACAATCCATAAGCAATACATTACACCTCTTTTTTGGCGAAATGCAGATAAAATCTGTTATTCAAACGGCTTATTTTGAAAGTAAACATAGTCTGTGAGATACTCAACGTTTATCATGACGTCGAAAACAGAGGTGTAATCGTGGCGGCGAAAGACAGGATTCAGGCGATCAAACAAATGGTCGCTAATGATAAAAAAGTAACAGTCTCTAACTTGAGTTCAATTTTTCAGGTAACCGAAGAGACAATTCGACGCGATCTGGAAAAACTCGAAGATGAAGGCTTTTTGACTCGAACTTATGGCGGTGCGGTATTAAATTCGGCGGTGCTGGCTGACAATATCCATTTTTATAAGCGTGCAAAATCGTTCTATGAAGAGAAGCAAATTATAGCCCGTAATACGCTTCCGTTTATTAAAAACAAAACAACGATGGCCGCCGACTCCAGCAGTACGGTAATGGAATTGCTAAAACTCCTGAAAGACCGAAACGATCTTACTTTGTTAACTAACTCAGCGGAAGCTTTCCATGAACTGGCGCAATCGGACATTAATCTTGTTTCTACGGGCGGTGAGTTAAATAAAAATACGCTATCGCTGCAGGGGCGTATCACTAAAGAAATAATCAGCCGTTATCATGTTGATATTATGGTAATGAGTTGTAAAGGGCTGGATATGGCGAGCGGGGCGCTTGATTCTAACGAGGCGGAAGCTGAAATCAAAAAAACGATGATTCGCCAGGCCACAGAGGTGGCGTTATTGGTGGACCACTCAAAATTTAATCGCAAAGCGTTCGTGCGGTTGGTCGATTTTAGTCATATCCATTACCTGATAACGAATAAAATGCCAGGTGATGAATGGATCGCATTTTGCGATAAAAATAATATCCAGCTTGTCTATTAATCGATAGATTATCCTTGACTGGATTGTTTTCGCCTGGACTATGCCAAAAAAAAAACGGCAGATGATAGCAAGTGCGGCAAATACCCCTTTGCCGCGAGACAATAATTTATTATTTTGCTGCGTTAGAGGCCATCCAGATGGAAGACAATGATCATATCGGCGCCAGACTAGACCGCTTACCGTTATCCCGGTTTCATTTTCGTATTTTTGGAATAATTAGTTTTGGCCTGCTATTAACGGGGTTTTTGAGTTACTCAGGAAATGTGGTTCTGGCCAAATTGATAAACAATGGCTGGTCGAATAATTATCTTAATGCCGCGTTCACATCGGCACTGATGCTTGGCTACTTTATTGGTTCGCTTACCGGCGGTTTTATTGGGGATTACCTGGGGCGTCGAAAAGCGTTTCGCATTAATTTGTTGCTTGTGGGCATCTCCGCAACGGCTGCCGCATTTGTTCCCAATATGTACTGGCTGATTTTCTTTCGTTGTCTGATGGGGACAGGCATGGGGGCATTGATTATGGTTGGATATGCTTCTTTTACCGAGTTTATCCCTCCCGTTGTACGAGGAAAATGGTCCGCGCGTCTCTCTTTTGTAGGAAACTGGTCACCGATGCTGTCTGCGGGAATTGGTGTAGTGGTCATTGCGTTTTTAAGCTGGCGGATGATGTTTCTTCTTGGCGGGATAGGGATGCTGCTGGCGTGGTCTCTCTCGGGGAAGTACTTTATCGAATCGCCCAGGTGGTTAGCAGGTAAAGGGCGGCAACGCGAGGCTGAACAACAGCTTCTCATGATTGAATCGCAAATAGAAAAAGAAAAAAGTATTATTTTGCCGACGCATCAGGAAAGCAATAAATCCATGGAATCGCGCTTTGAAAACGGTACATTCTGGCTCTTATTCAAAGGACAAATGCTGCGGCGCACGTTAGTGGCGATCACTGTATTGATTGCGATGAACATTTCGCTTTATACCATTACGGTATGGATCCCGACAATTTTTGTTAATTCAGGAATTGATGTTACAAAATCTATTTTCATGACCGCCATCATTATGATTGGCGCGCCGGTGGGCATATTTATCGCCGCGCTCATTATTGACCATTTCCCCAGACGGTTATTTGGTTCGCTGTTGCTTATCGTTATTGCGGTAGTAGGATATTTTTACTCAATACAGACTGAGGAATGGGCCATTCTGCTTTATGGACTAGTAATGATTTCCTTTCTGTATATGTACGTCTGCTTCGCCTCGGCGGTTTACGTTCCCGAATTATGGCCTACGCACCTTAGACTACGTGGATCGGGTTTTGTGAATGCGGTAGGGCGGATCGTCGCTGTCTTTACCCCCTACGGCGTGGCGGTTTTACTGACCCGGTATGGATCTGTCACCGTTTTTGTTGTGCTGGGTATGCTGCTGGCGGCGTGCGCGCTGATATTATTTTGTTTTGGCATTGAAACGAGAAGAGTTTCGTTAGAAGCGCTCTCCAGCCTGCGTTGAGCTTTGCCTGGTAGCGATGCTGACGTGACGTATCCGGCCCAAAGATCTATGCAATGGTCTCACCGTTGCGTGATGTATTGACCGGATACGATACCTGCTCCGCTACCTGGCGACAGCCTGGCCCTGCGTCTCTTCTCAGTCTGCCAGCGTATACAGCGTCGCGCCTGCCGCCGCCATTTCCATAAACGCGTGTGCGCTATCCTGCGGGTGAATATTCACGCCGCGACAGCCATCGGTGATAACGTTAACGGCATAGCCCAACTCTAGCGCATCCAGCACCGTAAATTTTACGCAGTAATCGGTCGCCAACCCCATCACGATAAGCTCGGTAACGTCATGCTCGCGAAGCCAGGTATCAAGAGTAGTTTTCTGCCGATGTTCGTTGTCAAAAAACGCGCTGTAGCTATCAATCAGCGGGTTCTCACCCTTATAGATGCAGGCGTCAATCGCATGTTGGTTAAGCAGGGGATGTAACGCCGCGACGTCGGTATGTTGAACGCAGTGATCCGGCCAGAGCGTTTGCGGCAGCCCGTCCAGCTCTCCCTGACTATAGGGTTCCGCCTGATGCTGGCTGGCGAAGCTGCCATGCTGCGCGGGATGCCAGTCCTGGCTGGCCAGCACCGGAATCTGCCGGGGCTGGCACCAGTCAATAAGAGCGTTGGCGATGTCGATGGTGCTGTCGCCTTCCGCTACAGCCAGCGCGCCGCCGGCGCAAAAGTCATTTTGCAAGTCGACCAGTAATAAGGCCCGGTTTGTCATTATCTTCTCCTTGTCGTCGGGATTTTTTAATCATCCGGCGTCAATTCACCACGCAAGTTTTGCGCCATCGCGCTACGAATCGCCTGAGTGTCCAGACCCTGGCTTAACAAATAATGCAGTTTGGTTAAGGTAGCTTCGACGGTCATATCGGCACCGCCAATCACGCCAGCGTGCGCCAGCGCATTACCGGTAGCGTACCCGCCCATATTGACTCGCCCTGACATGCATTGCGTCAGGTTAACCACCACGATGCCGCGCGAACTGGCCTCTTTCAGCTCCTGTAAAAACGCTTTATTTTGCGGCGCGTTGCCTACGCCATAAGAGCGCAGAATCAGCGCTTTTACCGGCTGACGCAGAAAGTTACGTACTACCTCGGCGGAAATCCCCGGATAAATCGTCACTACGCCTATCGGCTGCGGCGTAATAGGGTGAACGATTAATTCACCAGAACCGTAGGGCGCGGGAGGCGTATTTAAACGGCGAATGTGAATTCCTGCTTCCAGCAAGGGCGGCAGATTAGGAGAGGCAAAAGCGTCAAAACCATCCGCATGGGCTTTGGTCGTGCGATTGCCGCGGAACAGACGATTATTAAAAAACAGCGTTACTTCATTAATAGGGTAGTTGGCGGCGACATAAAGCGCATTCAGCAAATTAATTTGCCCGTCGGAGCGCAGCTCAGCCAGCGGAATTTGTGACCCTGTCACAATGACCGGTTTGCCCAGATTTTCCAGCATGAAAGAGAGCGCCGATGCGGTAAACGCCATCGTGTCGGTGCCGTGCAGAATAACAAAACCGTCATACTCATCGTAGTGCGCTTTGATATCTGCAGCGATATGCTGCCAGTCTTCCGGCGTCATATCTGATGAATCCATCAGCGGGGCATATTCATGGATGGTAAAATCCGGCATCTCCGGGCGGTGGAATTCCGGCATCAGCGCCAGCTGGCGCTGAAGGTGCCCGGACACCGGGATATACCCTTTATCTGAGCGCTGCATACCGATAGTACCGCCGGTATAGGCAACGTAAATTGATTTCTTTTGCATGATAATGTTCAGTCGTGTCGCGAAGGACGTATTAATGATTATCGGATGGCGGCTATGAGCAGACGCCGCCATCCGGTATGCCTATTGATGAAGCATTAGCGAACGTTCGCGCAAGTCAAACAGAACGCATAACGGTTTTGGGGATCGTTAAATGCCGCCAGTTTATCCCCCTCGGCCTTCACCGTGTTGGCGGCGGAAACGAGCGGCGCTGGGAGCATCGCCTGAATGGCCTCCGGCAGCATGGCGCGTACTGATCCGGTCATACTGTCCATGACCATATCAAGGACCGTCGGTTCGTCCTGATAGTAATCAAGATGCCACTGTTTCAGTTTCGCCAGCTCCGCCGCTTTGGCGACGGCGTCGTCAAAGTCGCCGAGACTGTCCACCAGACCATTGGCTTTCGCGTCTTCTCCGGTCCAGACATGGCCTTGCGCGATTTTATCAATCTGCTCCGGCGTACGCTTACGCGCGTCTGCCACCAGTGTGATAAAGCGTTTGTAGCCGTACTCAATACTGAGTTGCATCATCTGCTGCACTTCCGGTGACAGCGCTTTGGTCATCGAAATATCCGCCAGCGGCGAGGTGGAAACGCCGTCGCTGTGTACGCCAATCGACGACAGGCTGTTTTCTACCGTATTGATGACGCCGAAGATGCCAATTGAACCCGTCAGCGTGCTGGGGCTGGCCACGATATAGTTTGCCGGCGTAGAGATCCAGTAACCGCCGGAGGCCGCCATACCGCCCATTGAGACCACCACCGGTTTGCCAGCCGCTCTTGCTGCCGCCAGTTCGGCGCGGATAACTTCGGAGGCGTTGACGCTACCGCCTGGGCTATTGACGCGCAGCACAATCGCTTTCACTTTAGGATCAAGGCGTGCGTCGCGGATCTGCGATGCCGTAGTGTCGCCGCCGACATTCCCTGGCGTTTCTTCGCCATCCATAATCGCGCCATTGGCGAAAATAACCGCAATAGTACCGCCGGTATCCGCAGGCGTTTTCAGCGAATAATCGTAATAGCTGATCGCGCGATAGTTATTTTCGGTTTTGCTCCAGCCAAACTGCTTCGTCAGCGCTTTTTCAACATCTGCGCTGGAGGCGAGGGCGTCCACCAGTTTATGGTCGAACGCATATTTGGCGGTGTCGCCGCCCACGCTGGTTAACCCGTCGATAATAGCCTGCGCGCCGGGGAAGAGTTGTTGCGGCGAAATCTGGCGATTGGCGGAAACGGTATGCAGGTAGTTTTGCCACAGTTCGCCTATCCAGCGGCTGTCGGCCTCGCGGGCGGCGGGCGACATATCGTCGCGGATAAACGGCTCGACGGCGGATTTATAGGTGCCGACCCGGAAAACGTGGGTAGAGACTTTCAGTTTATCCAGCAGCGTTTTGTAGTACAGGCCATTCGTAGCGAAGCCGTGAAGATCTACCTGGCCCTGTGGGGAAAGCCAAATTTTATTGGCGAAACTGGCGAGGTAATACTGACCCTGGCTGTAGTTTTCACCCACGGCGAAAACCGGTTTGCCGCTGTCGCGGAATTCGCGCAGCGCTTTACCGATATAGCGCATTGACGGTTGATCGGCGCCGGTGAAGTTTTTCAGATCCAGAACGATACCCGTGATGTTACGGTCATCTTTCGCCTGACGAATAGCGTTGACGATGTCAAACAGGGAGTTTTCCTGCAGACGGTCGGAGCTGGCGCCAAATAACTGGCGACCCAGCGCGCCCAGACGGTGATTGGTGGACGGTTTATCCACAATGACGCCGGAAATATCCAGCAGCAAAGCGCCGCGCGCCGTTTGCTCACTGTTGCTGCCGTTACCGATCTGCATCCAGATCCCAACGCCCACCAGAACCAAAAAAATAAAGAACAGGTTGAGTACCATTTCACGGACGAGGTTCAACACTCGCCACGTCCATTTAAAAAATCCGGCAATAAATCGCCACAGGGTTCGCATGTATTCTCCCTATCTGAGTAACAACGCTTGTACCTTGGTGAGGATAAAGCATTAAGATGTGGCTATCGTAATGACCCATCAGGCAGTTGTCAGCAGGAATCACTGCCTGCGCTGTAACAAAATCCGCTCCCGTGTTAATTTTGTGAATAAATATCATTGCTGGAGTTAATCAAATGGATGCACTAGAACTGCTGGTCAACCGTCGTAGCGCCTCTCGTCTCGCAGAACCGGCGCCTGTCGGAGAGCAATTACAGAACATTCTGCGGGCGGGAATGCGTGTTCCCGATCATAAATCTCTACAGCCGTGGCGTTTTTTTGTGATTGAAGGAGAGGGGCGCGACCGCTTCAGCGCCGTGCTTGAACAAGGCGCTGTCGCTGCCGGGGGCGATGAGAAAGCGATCGAAAAAGCGCGTAATGCGCCGTTTCGCGCACCGCTGATCATTACCGTGGTGGCGAAATGCGAAGAAAACCATAAGGTTCCAGTGTGGGAGCAGGAGATGTCTGCCGGATGCGCGGTGATGGCGATGCAAATGGCGGCGATTGCGCAAGGGTTTAATGGTATCTGGCGTAGCGGCGCATTAACGGAGAGCGCTATCGTGCGGGAAGCCTTTGAGTGCCGCCCGCAGGATAAAATTGTTGGTTTTCTCTATCTCGGCACGCCGCAGCTCAAAGCGTCAACGACGATCAGTACCCCCGACCCCACGCCGTTTGTGCGTTATTTCTGACGCTGAGGGATAAAACTGTCTGGATTCTGAGCAAAGGCGCGGTAATTCAGACAGTGATACTTACCACATCAGGGAATGAGCGCTACCATAGCGCGAATGCAATGACAGGAGATGTCCATGAGCGAGCAAGCCATTCGTTTAACGCAATACAGCCACGGCGCTGGTTGCGGTTGTAAAATTTCCCCTAAAGTGCTGGAGACTATCCTGCATAGCGAGCAGGCGAAGTTCGTCGACCCGAATCTGCTGGTGGGTAATGAAACCCGCGATGATGCGGCGGTTTACGATCTGGGTAATGGCACCAGTATCATCAGCACCACCGACTTCTTTATGCCGATAGTCGACAACCCGTTCGATTTTGGCCGCATTGCGGCAACAAACGCTATCAGCGATATTTTTGCGATGGGCGGCAAACCGATTATGGCGATCGCGATCCTTGGCTGGCCGATTAATACCCTGTCGCCCGATATTGCGCGTGAAGTGACCGAGGGGGGGCGCTTTGCCTGCCGTCAGGCCGGTATCGCGCTGGCGGGCGGACACTCTATTGACGCCCCGGAGCCGATCTTTGGTCTCGCGGTCACAGGCGTAGTGCCGACCGAACGGGTGAAGAAAAACAGTACCGCGCAGGCGGGATGCAAACTCTTTCTGACCAAACCGTTGGGGATTGGCGTGTTGACCACCGCCGAGAAAAAATCGCTGCTTAAACCTGAACATCAGGGGCTGGCGACGGAAGTCATGTGTCGGATGAACGTTGCTGGCGCGGCGTTTGCCAATATCGACGGCGTAAAAGCTATGACTGACGTTACCGGTTTTGGCCTGCTGGGGCACCTGAGCGAGATGTGCCAGGGCGCAGGCGTGCAGGCGCTGCTTTGCTATCAGGACATCCCTAAACTGCCGGGCGTGGAAGAGTATATTGCTCTGGGCGCCGTACCGGGCGGCACAGAGCGCAACTTCGCCAGCTATGGTCATCTGATGGGCGACATGTCGCGTGAAGTTCGTAGCCTGCTGTGCGATCCGCAAACGTCAGGCGGTCTGCTGTTGGCGGTAACGCCGGACGCCGAAGACGATGTTAAAGCCACCGCGGCGGAATTTGGTATCGATCTGACCGCGATTGGCGAACTGGTCGAGGCCCGCGGCGGTCGCGCTATGGTTGAGATTCGTTAACCTGATGCGGTTGTTTATTGCCGAAAAACCGAGTCTGGGGCGCGCCATTGCGGATGTGCTGCCAAAACCGCACCGTAAAGGCGATGGTTTTATTGAGTGCGGAAACGGGCAGGTCGTCACCTGGTGTATTGGTCATTTGCTGGAACAGGCGCAGCCGGATGCGTATGACAGCCGTTATGCGCGCTGGAATCTGGCTGACCTGCCTATCGTGCCGGAAAAATGGCAGCTTCAGCCTCGTCCTTCCGTCACCAAACAGCTCAATGTGATTAAGCGCTTTTTGCATCAAGCCGGTGAAATTATTCACGCTGGCGACCCGGATCGCGAAGGGCAGCTTCTGGTTGATGAAGTGCTGGATTATCTCCAGCTTCCTGCCGAAAAGCGCCAACAGGTGCGGCGTTGTCTGATAAACGACCTTAACCCGCAGGCGGTCGAGCGTGCTATCGACAGGCTGCGAGCGAACAGCGACTTCGTGCCGCTGTGCGTCTCCGCGCTGGCGCGAGCGCGAGCGGACTGGCTGTATGGCATTAATATGACCCGCGCTTACACGATCCTGGGCCGTAATGCTGGCTATCAGGGCGTGTTATCCGTGGGACGCGTACAGACGCCGGTACTGGGGCTGGTGGTGCGGCGAGACGAAGAGATTGAGAACTTCGTCGCCAAAGACTTCTTTGAAGTGAAGGCGCACATCGTTACGCCTGCCGACGAGCGTTTTACCGCTATCTGGCAGCCGAGCGAGGCGTGCGAACCTTATCAGGATGAAGAAGGGCGCTTGCTGCATCGTCCGCTGGCGGAGCATGTGGTGAACCGAATCAACGGTCAGCCCGCGCTGGTAACCAGTTATAATGATAAACGGGAATCAGAATCCGCGCCGCTGCCGTTTTCGCTCTCGACGCTACAGATTGAAGCCGCTAAACGCTTTGGCCTGAGCGCGCAAAACGTGCTTGATATTTGTCAGAAGCTATATGAAACCCACAAACTGATTACCTATCCGCGTTCCGACTGCCGTTATCTGCCGGAAGAACACTTTGCCGGACGGCAGGCGGTCATGAACGCGATTAGCGTCCACGCCCCGGATTTACTGCCGCAGCCTGTGGTTAATCCTGATACGCGCAATCGCTGCTGGGATGACAAAAAAGTGGATGCGCACCACGCGATTATCCCGACGGCGCGCAGTTCTTCTGTCCATCTGACGGAAAACGAAGCGAAAGTGTACACCCTGATTGCGCGTCAGTATCTGATGCAGTTCTGCCCGGACGCGGTGTTTCGTAAATGCGTTATTGAACTGGAAATCGCCAAAGGGAAATTTGTCGCCAAAGCGCGTTTTCTGGCGGAGGCCGGTTGGCGGACGTTACTGGGCAGTAAAGAGCGCGACGAGGAAAACGACGGTACGCCGCTGCCGGTTGTCGCCAAAGGTGATGAGTTGCTGTGTGAAAAGGGGGAAGTGGTCGAGCGCCAAACCCAGCCGCCGCGTCATTTCACTGATGCGACATTGCTTTCCGCGATGACCGGAATTGCCCGCTTCGTGCAGGATAAAGATCTGAAAAAGATCCTGCGCGCGACCGATGGGCTGGGGACGGAAGCCACGCGCGCCGGGATTATCGAGCTGCTGTTCAAACGTAGCTTTCTGACCAAAAAAGGGCGCTACATTCATTCTACCGATGCTGGCAAAGCGTTAATACATTCGCTGCCGGAAATGGCGGCCCGTCCAGATATGACCGCGCACTGGGAATCTGTTTTGACGCAAATCAGCGAAAAGCAGTGCCGTTACCAGGATTTCATGCAACCGCTGGTCGGCACGTTATATCAGCTGATCGAGCAGGCTAAGCGCACGCCGGTGAAGCGCTTCAGAGGGATAGTCGCGCCAGGCGGTGGAGACAAGAAAAAGAGCGCGCCGCGTAAGCGAGCGGGCAAAAAAAGCCCGCCTGCTAAGGAGACAGGCCGTCAGACCGAATAAGCGTAAAGCTATCTGGCCTGACGACGGGATTAAATGACGCCCTGCGCCAGCATGGCGTCGGCGACTTTCACGAAACCGGCGATGTTGGCGCCCTGAACGTAGTTGGTATGCTTATTGTCGCCGCCGTACTCGACACAGGCGTGGTGGATGTCCAGCATAATGTGATGCAGACGGGCGTCCACTTTCTCGGCTTTCCAGCTCAACCGCGCGGCGTTCTGCGCCATTTCCAGCCCCGATGTCGCCACGCCGCCCGCGTTGGCGGCTTTACCCGGCGCAAACAGTACGCCCGCCTCAAGGAAGAGATCGGTCGCTTCAATCGTGGTTGGCATATTTGCCCCTTCCGCCACGGCTTTTACGCCATTGGCAATCAGTACGCGCGCGGCGTCAACGTCCAGTTCGTTCTGCGTCGCGCATGGCAGGGCGATATCCACCGGTACGCTCCAGGGCTGCTGGCCTTCCAGATAGGTTAAGCCAAACTCACGGGCGTAGTCAGCGACGCGACCGTCACGGCTGGCTTTAATTTCACACAGACGCGCCAGCTTCTCTGGCGTGAAGCCACTTTCATCGACCACCGTCCCGCTCGAATCCGACGCGGTAACCACGCGCGCGCCAAAGGCCATCGCTTTCTCAATGGCGTATTGCGCTACGTTGCCGGAGCCGGACACGGCGACGCGCATCCCTTCAAAACCGAGACCATGACGTTTAAGCATCGCTTCGGTGAAGTAGACCAGGCCATAGCCCGTCGCCTCCGGACGAATCAGGCTGCCGCCGAAGGAAAGTCCTTTGCCGGTGAAGACGCAGGCGCTGTTATTGGAAAGCTTGCGCATCATTCCCGCCATAAAGCCCACTTCGCGCCCGCCCACGCCGATATCCCCGGCAGGCACGTCGGTATCCGGCCCTAAATGGCGATACAGTTCAGTCATTAGCGCCTGGCAGAAACGCATCACTTCGCCTTCGCTTTTTCCTTTCGGATCGAAATCGCTGCCGCCTTTACCGCCGCCCATCGGCAACGTGGTGAGGGCATTTTTAAAGGTTTGCTCAAAGCCGAGGAACTTAAGGATGGAAAGGTTTACCGAAGGATGGAAGCGCATACCGCCTTTATAGGGGCCGATAGCAGAGTTGAACTGCACGCGCCAGGCGCGATTTACCTGCACCTGGTTTTTGTCGTCCAGCCACACTACGCGAAACTGGATTACGCGCTCTGGTTCAACCAAACGTTCCAGTAAAGACATGTGGCGGTAACGGGGGTTTTGTTCAAGAAACGGCCACAGGGTGGTCATGACTTCACGGACGGCTTGCGCGAACTCGGTTTGATGCGGGTCGCGCTTTTGTACATGGTTGAGGAACGATTCCAGAGAACATGTCTGATCCATAGATATAAAAACCTCTTATATATTAATGTGGTTGTATTTGCGTTTTATCAGAATATGTATTTGCAGTTTTCGACTATACCATCAGCAATGTGACGGTAAGCAAGAAAAAAATGACGCTGCTAAGTAAATTCATAACGGGGCGAGGGTCATAACTAAAAGCGATGACAAAAGAGGATTAAAGTTTTCACGGCGGCTTACCGTTATACTGAGAATATACTTAGAAAAATAAGGAAATCCTATGCGCCGAAGCCTCGTGGTCGCCGTGATGGCGATAATGCCAATGGTCGGGCTGGCAAACCAGAACAGTCGTCCTGATATTCAGGTGAATGTCCCGCCGGAAGTTTTCAGCATGCGCGGTCAGTCGTCCCAGCCCTGCATTCAGTGCTGCGTTTACCAGGATCAGAATTACTCCGAAGGCGCGGTAATAAAAGTGGAAGGCGTCTTGCTCCAGTGCCAGCGTGACGAAAAAACCATCAGCACGAATCCGTTAGTCTGGCGTCGCGTAAAGCCATAAACGCCTGCAATAGCGGAATATCCGCCGGGGCGAGGGGGTACTCCAGCGCCTCTTCCGGCGTACACCAGGCTAATGCCTGATGTTCCAGCGCACGTATCAGACCGTTAAACGCAGGCACATGCCAGGCGTGCAAATGAATTCGTCGGCCAGACACGTCGCGTTGATGGCTGGCGATATAGACGCCGGGCGTGGCGTCAATCCCTAACTCTTCGCGTAGCTCGCGGATAAGCGCCTGCGGCTGGGTTTCGCCGGGTTCGACTTTACCGCCGGCAAACTCCCATAAACCGGCTTGATCCGCATGAGCTGGGCGCTGGGCCAGCAGAATTTTGCCGTCGCGTTCAATGATGGCGGCAACAACATCGAGTTTTTTTATCATTGTCGTTAAGGTCGTTATTCCTGCCGGGAAGCGTCGCGCTATCCCGGCCTTACGGTTAATCAGAAAGCGGAATCAAACACGAAACGTCGCCCAGACCGGCGCATGGTCGGAGGGTTTTTCCATACTGCGAATGTCGTAGTCTATACCGGTTTCTGCGCAACGTTCCGCCAGCGGAGCGCTTGCCAGCAAGAGGTCGATACGCAGCCCGCGATTATCCACGAAACCTTTTGAGCGGTAATCAAACCACGAAAATTTATCCATCGTTTGCGGATTCGCCTGACGGAACGTGTCCACTAATCCCCACTTCAGTAACCGCGACATCCATTCACGCTCCTCCGGCAGGAAGGAGCATTTACCGGTACGCAGCCAGCGTTTGCGGTTCTCTTCGCCGATGCCAATATCCAGATCGGTCGGGCTGATATTCATGTCGCCCATAATTAATACCGGATTATTGCACTTGAGTTCCGTTTCAAGATAGTTTTGCAAGTTCTGATAGAACTGCGCTTTCGCGGGGAACTTCAACGGATGATCCCGGCTTTCCCCCTGCGGGAAATAGCCGTTAATGACGGTAATATTACCCAGCGGCGAGGGGATTTCCGCCATGATAATGCGGCGTTGCGCCTCTTCGCCATCATCCGGGAAACCGCGTCTGACGGAAATGGGCGTGGCTTTTGTTAGCAGCGCGACGCCGTAATGGCCCTTTTGTCCATGATAGAAAACGTTATAGCCCAGCTTCGCGACCTCTTCGAGCGGGAACATTTCGTCGTGGACTTTTGTCTCCTGTAGACCGATCACATCGGGCTGGTGTTTTTCGACAATCGCTTCAAGTTGATGGGGACGGGCGCGCAGGCCGTTGATATTAAAAGAGACAAATTTCATAGTCACTGCCACTTTGCAAGGTGAATCGTGTTGGGATGGTAGCAGAAATTTTATCGGGTGACTGCCACTCATCGTCAGATTCGGCCAATGGAAGCATATGGTGTTTTCTATAGCGCGAAAATGGCACGGTTTGCGTGCAGATGCGCCAGAACGGGGCGGTAATTTCCAGTAAATTTCGTATAAGATCACAATACCAGAATTATATTTGGCAACTGAATAATATTTCGCTTTTTCCTCTTTTTAGCCACCGATTATGCGGAAATATTCACTTTTCATGCAGTAAAAGTGAATATCGCTACGCTGTAACCCATTGATTTACCGTTTATCACTTCTGTTTATGCAATGTTAACGCTGGCTGGCACGAATGCTGCAATCTACATTTACAGCGCAAACACTCAGATTAATTAACATATAAATAACTTTATTTTTACCAAAAGAGGTCGCTATGTCTCTGTCAGTTACGCGCGAAAATTTTGATGAATGGATGGTGCCGGTATATGTTCCCGCGCCTTTTATTCCTGTACGCGGAGAAGGCTCACGCCTGTGGGAGCAGCAGGGGAAAGAGTACATTGATTTTGCTGGCGGGATCGCGGTCAACGCCTTGGGACATGCGCATCCGGCGCTGCGCGAGGCGTTAAATGAACAGGCGAATCGCTTCTGGCATACCGGAAACGGTTACACCAATGAACCGGCGCTGCGACTGGCGAAAAAACTGATCGACGCGACCTTCGCCGAACGCGTTTTCTTTTGTAATTCAGGCGCTGAAGCAAATGAAGCAGCATTAAAACTGGCGCGCAAATATGCCCACGATCGTGTTGGCAATCATAAAAGCGGCATTGTGGCCTTTAAAAACGCGTTCCATGGTCGCACGCTCTTTACCGTCAGCGCTGGCGGTCAACCCACCTATTCACAGGACTTTGCGCCGCTGCCGCCGGATATTCGTCATGCAGCCTATAACGATCTGAACTCCGCCAGCGCGCTAATTGATGACAATACCTGCGCCGTAATCGTAGAGCCTGTGCAGGGCGAGGGCGGCGTGATCCCCGCCACGAAAGCTTTTTTGCAGGGGCTGCGTGAATTGTGCGACCGGCATCAGGCGTTACTGATTTTTGATGAGGTGCAGACGGGCGTCGGACGTACCGGCGAACTGTATGCATATATGCATTATGGCGTTACGCCCGATATCCTGACGACCGCTAAAGCGCTGGGCGGCGGCTTCCCGATCGGCGCGATGCTGACCACGCAAGACTATGCCAGCGTCATGACGCCAGGCACGCATGGCACCACCTACGGCGGTAATCCGCTGGCAACGGCAGTTGCCGGAAAAGTACTGGATATCATCAATACGCCGGAGATGCAAAACGGCGTCAGGCAGCGCCACGATGCGTTTATTGAACGTCTAAATACCATTAATGTACGTTTTGGCATGTTCAGTGAAATTCGCGGGCTGGGGCTACTGCTTGGCTGTGTGCTACAGACGGAGTTTGCCGGAAAAGCCAAACTCATCGCTCAGGAAGCGGCAAAAGCAGGTGTGATGGTGCTCATCGCCGGCGGCGACGTGGTGCGTTTTGCGCCAGCGTTAAATGTGAGCGACGAGGAGATAGCCACCGGGCTTGATCGTTTTGCCCTGGCGTGCGAACGCCTTCAGACGGGAGGCGCATCATGCGGGTGATTCGTCCTGTCGAACATGCGGATATCGCCGCGCTGATGCAGCTTGCAGGCAAAACGGGCGGCGGCTTAACCTCGCTACCGGCAAATGAAGCGACGCTGGCGGCCCGCATTGAACGCGCGCTAAAAACCTGGTCCGGCGAGCTGCCAAAAGGCGAACAAGGGTATGTATTTGTTCTTGAGGACAGTGAAACGGGTGAGGTCGGCGGGATCTGCGCCATTGAGGTCGCGGTCGGTCTTAACGACCCCTGGTATAACTATCGTGTCGGTACGCTGGTTCATGCTTCCAAAGAGCTGAATGTATATAACGCGTTGCCAACATTATTCCTGAGTAATGATCACACTGGCAGCAGTGAGCTTTGCACGCTGTTTCTCGATCCCGAATGGCGTAAAGAGGGTAACGGCTACTTGTTGTCAAAATCGCGCTTTATGTTTATGGCCGCGTTTCGCGATAAATTCAATGAGAAAGTGGTGGCGGAAATGCGCGGCGTCATTGACGAGCACGGTTATTCTCCCTTCTGGCAAAGTCTCGGCAAACGCTTTTTTTCTATGGATCTCAGCCGGGCGGATTTTTTATGCGGTACCGGGCAAAAAGCGTTTATCGCCGAGCTGATGCCCAAACATCCTATTTATACCCACTTCTTATCTGAAGAGGCACAGGCCGTGATTGGCGAAGTCCACCCGCAAACGGCGCCAGCCCGCGCGGTGCTGGAAAAGGAAGGCTTTCGCTATCGCCACTATATCGACATCTTCGACGGTGGGCCGACGCTGGAGTGTGATAATGAAATACGACCCGCTCGTTATCCGGCGCGCCAGAGCCGCGAAGCCAGCGAGGCCGTGGCGCGTCTTAATCAGGTGAATCCGCAACAGGTTATCTTCGCTCAGCAGAACCCGGAGGTCATCGATCAAGGCGTATTCCATAATGATGTCATCGCCGTTTCGAATCGACAGGTATTGTTTTGTCACGAAGCGGCGTTTGCCCGGCAGAAAGTGCTCATTAATCAGTTGCGTACGCGTGTTGACGGTTTTATGGCGATAGAGGTGCCCGCCGGCGAGGTTTCTGTATCAGATGCTGTGGCCACCTACCTGTTTAATAGTCAGTTGTTAAGCCGTGACGACGGCTCAATGCTGTTAGTGTTGCCGCGGGAATGTCAGGATCATGTCGGCGTCTGGCGCTATCTGAATAAGCTGGTGGCGGAGGATAACCCCATCAGCGCGATGCAGGTGTTTGATTTGCGAGAAAGTATGGCTAACGGCGGCGGGCCGGCCTGTCTGCGATTACGCGTGGTGTTAACAGAAGAAGAACGACGGGCGGTGAATCCAGCGGTAATGATGAATGACGCTCTGTTTACGGCCCTTAACGCGTGGGCGGATCGTTATTATCGCGATCGCCTGACCGCTGCCGATCTGGCCGATCCGTTATTATTGCGAGAAGGCCGGGAGGCGCTGGATGTGTTAACGCGTCTGCTGGATTTGGGGGCGGTTTATCCTTTCCAGCAAACGGGGGCGGCTGATGGATAACTTTCTGGCGTTGACGCTAAGCGGCACGACACCACGGGTGACGCAGGGGAAGGGCGCGGGTTTTCGCTGGCGCTGGTTAGGCCATGGTCTGCTTGAACTCACGCCCGATGCGCCGGTCGACCGCGCGTTAATTCTTTCTGCGGGGATACACGGCAATGAAACCGCGCCGGTCGAGATGCTGGATAAGCTGCTGTCGGCGCTGTATTCAGGCAGCTTGACGTTAACGTGGCGAGTGCTGGTGGTACTCGGCAATCCGCAGGCGCTGGCGGCGGGAATACGCTATTGTCACAGCGATATGAACCGTATGTTTGGCGGGCGTTGGCAGTCCTTTGCCGAAAGCGATGAAACGCGGCGGGCGCGTGAGCTGGAGCTAAGTCTGGATACCTTCTTTTCATCTGGCCAGGTGCGGGTACGCTGGCATCTGGATCTGCATACCGCCATTCGTGGCTCGCATCATTTGCGTTTTGGCGTATTGCCGCAGCGCGACCGCCCGTGGGAGGCGGATTTTCTGGCGTGGCTGGGCGCGGCAGGACTGGAGGCGTTGGTATTTCATCAGGCGCCAGGCGGTACGTTTACGCACTTTAGCTCTGAACATTTCGGCGCGCTTTCCTGTACGCTGGAGTTGGGAAAGGCGTTGCCGTTTGGGCAAAACGATCTGACGCAGTTCAGCGTAACCTCGCAGGCGTTGTCGGCGCTGCTGAGCGGTATCGAAACGTCAACCTCGTCTTCGCCGCCGCTACGCTATCGGGTGGTGTCGCAAATCACGCGTCACAGCGACAAGTTCGCGCTTTATATGGATGCGCAAACGCTGAATTTTACTGCCTTTGCGAAGGGAACGTTGCTGGCCGAGGAGGGGGATAAGCGTGTGACGGTGACGCATGACGTTGAATATGTTCTCTTTCCTAATCCCTCTGTCGCCTGCGGATTGCGGGCTGGATTAATGCTGGAAAGACTGCCCTGATAAACGTCCCTGTAAGCTCACGTTAGGATTACAGGGATGATTTGGGACACATTTTCATGCTATTACGGATTATTCTTGGAGAATTGCTTTATTAATAAGCGTTGCTGCGTTATAGTTCTGCATAATTTCTGCTATATCATGCTGTTGTATATTTCTCTTTCAACTCTGCGCAATTTATTCTTTTTTTCTTCACAATTGGCGAAAAAGTGTTTTTTATACTTTCATTGTTTTACCGTTGTTATGACTAATTGACGCTAAGACGGTTAAAGTTAATCACGACAACACGGCGCTGTTTTAAATATGCCGTAAAAATAACTGAAAGGAAGGATGGAAATATGCGTAAACTGACTGCTCTATTTGTTGCCTCTACCCTGGCGATGGGTGCTGCGAATCTCGCTCATGCCGCTGAGACTACCACCGCCGCGCCAGCGGATGCGAAGCCAATGATGCAGCATAAAGGTAAATTTGGCCCACATCACGATATGATGTTTAAAAACCTGAACCTGACGGACGCACAGAAGCAACAAATTCGCGACATTATGAAAGCGCAGCGCGAGCAAATGAAACGTCCGCCGCTGGAAGAGCGTCGCGCCATGCATGATATTATCGCCAGCGATACCTTCGATAAAGCCAAAGCCGAAGCGCAAATTACGAAAATGGAAGCGCAGCGCAAGGCCAATATGCTGGCGCATATGGAAACCCAGAATAAAATTTATAACGTTCTGACGCCGGAGCAGAAAAAGCAATATAACGCTAATTTTGAGAAGCGTCTGACAGAACGCCCGGCGCAAGAAGGTAAAATGCCTGCTGCGGCAGAATAACTTTCCGCATAATTTAAGACCGCCGGTCTTGTCGACAACACAATCGTTGAGGTGGACAGGATCGGCGGTTTTCTTTATGACTGGCGACAGTCGGTGTGCAGTTCAATGATCTCATATTGACCTGACATTAGTGGCTTACAGAGAATTTTATAGCCATCCTGATCAAAGCCCGCAGGGGTGCGCACCAGGGTGGCGGCCTCATCCAGCGAGGGGACCGCCCCCAGCCATAACCAGTTGTTGATAATGTGGAACTGGGTCATTTGTGGGCGGCTCTCTTTTAACGCGATAGCGCCTTTCCAGGGCCAGCAAACCACACGTAACCGTTCCAGCGAGGCCTGCAGACGAAGAAAATGCGCCTGCGGGGTTTCTTGCCCACAGCACGCGCCAGCACAGCGCTTCAGAGCGAAACGAAAACAGGCGCGCCCACGGCTTACCGGTTCAAGCCCCAGCAGGCCATAACACAATTTTTGTTCATCGGCGAGGTTCTGTAAGCTTTGCAGCGCCGCCCGACGGTTGGCGAAGAGCCCAAACAGGTTCGGCTCATGGGAAAAATCGACGCTGCGGGCGGAAACGACCTCAATCTTTTGTTCGCTCAACTGTAGCGAGCAAAGCTGGCGATTACGACGTAACCGCTTGTTAAACAGCGGCTGTTGTTCTTTGATCAGCCGTGCCTCCAGCAGCAACGCGCCCATTTCCCCAGCGGTGCAGATCCAGCTTATCCGCCGCGCCTGTCGCAGCATAGTGGCCTCGTCAGGCGTTCGCAGATGTGAAAGCACCCGGCTGCGAATATTCACGCTTTTACCGATATAAAGCGGCAGCGTATCGCTTTCGCTATGAAATATATAGATGCCCGGTAAGGCTGGCGCTTCGCTGAGGAAAGGACGTAAATGTTCTGGATATTCGTAAATGGCCGCCGCTTCAAACTCAAGGCGGGGGGCTGATTGACGCCGTACCACAGTGATCTCCGTTAACTGGTTATTCATCCAGTATAACAGCGGATGGGTGATTAAAAAAGAGGCTGGGAAGAGAGGAGGCCGGATAGACGAGCGATATCCGGCACAACAGTAGAAGTACGCTTACCTTTTCCAAAAGTCGTCGAATACCGTAATCGGTAAACGGCGCTTATGTTCAGTTTTTACATACCAGCCTTCGATAGTTTTAGCGATGGCGGGGTCCAGCGTTTTGCCTTCCAGGTAATCGTCAATATTGTCATACGTTACGCCCAGCGCGGCTTCATCAGGCAGTGAAGGGCGGTCGTCTTCCAAATCGGCGGTGGGGACTTTTTTATACAGATGCTCAGGACAGCCCAGCGCTGCGAGAAGCTGTTTGCCCTGGCGTTTGTTAAGGCGATGAAGCGGGTTAATATCGGTACCGCCGTCGCCATATTTGGTGAAGAACCCGGTTATCGCTTCCGCCGCATGGTCGGTGCCCACCACGACGCCGTGAGTCATACCGGCGATGCTATATTGCGCTTTCATTCGCTCACGCGCTTTTTCATTGCCGCGAACAAAATCGCTCAGCTCAATTCCCGCTTCGCGCAGCGCCTGTTCGCTGGCGAGGACGGCGCCTTTAATATTGACGGTGAGTACTCTGTCCGGCTGAATAAAAGCAATGGCGTCCTGGCAATCCTGTTCATCAGCCTGTACGCCATAAGGCAGACGAACGGCGATAAACTGCAGCGCATTATCACCGGTCTCTTCTCGCAATTCGGCGATAGCCATCTGGCTGAGTTTCCCGGCCAGCGTCGAATCCTGCCCGCCGCTGATGCCTAACACCAGCGATTTCAAAAAGGGATAGGTTTTCAGGTACGCTTTAAGAAAATCCACGCTGCGGCGAATTTCTTCTTCAGGGTTGATATGCGGTTTCGCGCCAAGCGCCTGGATTATCTCTTGCTGCAGAGTCATTTAACCCCCTTCGACATTAAAAAAATGAATCTTTACCCTGTTAAAGCTAACCCTTCGCCGCTGAAACAACAAGGTTTGGCGGGCTAAGCGGTGTTTAAAACAACATGTCGCTGCGTTAGAGAATTTTCCGAAAGACTTTTTGTGGCGGGTCGCGGCTTGAAAAATATTCTGATGTATTCCAGGCTTACATAACACGCTGATAAACAAGAGGACGGAAAATGAACAAGAACGTAGCAGGAATTTTAAGCGCAGCGGCGGTAATGACTATGCTGGCAGGCTGTACGGCGTATGATCGTACAAAAGACCAATTTGTTGAGCCTGTCGTTAAAGATGTTAAAAAAGGAATGAGCAGGGCGCAAGTTGCGCAGATTGCGGGCAAACCGTCATCTGAAGTGAGTATGATTCATGCGCGCGGTACCTGTCAGACCTACATCCTGGGTCAACGTGATGGTAAAGCGGAAACCTACTTTGTTGCGCTGGATGATACCGGGCACGTGATTAACTCCGGCTACCAGACCTGTGCGGAGTACGACACTGACCCACAGGCGCCGAAGCAGTAACAACTGTACATTGCCTGAACATTCAAGGAAACCGGCCTGCGAGCCGGTTTTTTTGTGCCTGCCATAACCTTATTTATTATCGCGAATTATTTGCCCGAAATGTGAGGGGGGGCATAACGCCAGGTCAATGAGAGACAATTTAGTGGGTCAAGGAAATACCATCCGGCGGTCCGATCCCGTATACTCATTTCAGCCACCTAAAAAAGTAAATCCGGTTACGCAAGTCGCCCAGAGTATGGATGCAGGTTGAGGCTTGCGGCGTATCTGGTTGACAGATAATCGCACATGAGGAAGGTTTTTATGGAAAAGAAACACATTTATCTGTTTTGTTCTGCGGGCATGTCAACATCGTTACTGGTATCAAAAATGCGCGCTCAGGCTGAAAAATATGAAGTGCCGGTGATTATTGAAGCATTCCCTGAAACCCTGGCCGGTGAAAGAGGCCCGGCAGCGGACGTCGTGTTATTAGGCCCGCAAATTGCTTATATGCTCCCCGAAATTCAGCGTTTATTACCCGGTAAACCGGTAGAAGTCATTGATTCAATGTTGTACGGCAAGGTAGATGGCTTAGGCGTGCTTAAAGCTGCGGTAGCGGCAATTAAAAAAGCCGCCGCGAATTAATTATTTTTTAATTTTTCCCGTCAAAGAGTTATTTCATACACTAACCGCAATATTTTATTGCGGTATTTAAGGGTATTTTTCTATGAGTAACGTTATTGCTTCACTTGAAAAGGTACTCCTTCCTTTTGCTGTAAAAATAGGAAAGCAGCCACACGTTAATGCAATCAAGAACGGCTTTATTCGTTTAATGCCATTAACCCTTGCGGGGGCGATGTTTGTATTAATTAATAACGTTTTCCTGAGCTTTGGGGAGGGGTCGTTTTTTTATTCCATGGGCATTCGGCTTGATGCCTCAACCATTGAAACTCTTAATGGATTGAAAGGTATCGGCGGGAACGTCTATAACGGCACATTGGGCATTATGTCGCTCATGGCGCCATTTTTTATCGGCATGGCGCTGGCGGAAGAGCGTAAGGTTGATGCGCTGGCCGCCGGACTGCTCTCCGTGGCGGCATTTATGACCGTAACGCCGTATAGTGTCGGCGAGGCCTATGCCGTAGGCGCTAACTTGCTGGGCGGCGCGAATATTATCTCCGGTATTATTATTGGCCTGGTGGTCGCGGAGATGTTTACATTTGTTGTCCGGCGTAACTGGGTGATTAAGCTACCGGACAGCGTACCGGCTTCGGTGTCTCGTTCATTCTCAGCATTAATTCCCGGCTTTATTATTCTCTCTATTATGGGGATTATTGCCTGGGCGCTGTCTAATTACGGTTCTAACTTCCATCAGATTATTATGGACACTATCTCTACGCCGCTGGCATCGCTGGGTAGCGTGGTAGGGTGGGCATATGTCATTTTTGTACCGCTGCTGTGGTTCTTTGGTATTCATGGTTCGCTGGCGCTGACTGCGCTGGACAGCGGCATCATGACGCCCTGGGCGCTGGAAAACATCTCTATTTACCAACAGTATGGCTCCGTCGATGCGGCGCTGGAAGCCGGTAAAACGTTCCATATCTGGGCGAAACCGATGCTGGATTCTTATATCTTCCTCGGTGGTAGCGGCGCAACGCTGGGTCTGATCATCGCTATCTTCCTGGCATCCCGTCGCGCGGACTATCGCCAGGTGGCAAAACTGGCGCTGCCGTCAGGTATCTTCCAGATTAACGAACCCATCCTGTTTGGCCTGCCGATTATTATGAACCCGGTGATGTTTATCCCCTTCATTCTGGTTCAGCCGATTCTGGCGGCGATTACGCTGGTGGCTTACTATTTGGGTATTATTCCGCCGATTACCAATATTGCGCCGTGGACCATGCCAACCGGGTTGGGGGCGTTCTTTAACACCAACGGCAGTGTCGCCGCGTTGCTGGTTGCGCTATTTAACCTGGCGGTCGCTACCCTGATTTATCTCCCCTTCGTGGTGGTGGCTAACAAAGCGCAGAACGCCATCGAGCAGGAAGAAAGCGAAGAAGATATCGCTAACGCACTGAAATTCTAAACTCCGCGTCGGCATGGGATGCCATGCCGGGCTGAATCAGAGGAAAGACTATGTTTGATCTTGAAAATGTTGTAGATAACCAGACAGCGGCTGAGGAACTCGAAGAAGTCGTTATGGGGCTTATCATCAATTCTGGTCAGGCGCGCAGCCTGGCATATGGCGCGCTCAGAAAAGCGAAAGAAGGCGATTTTGAGGCGGCGAAAGCGATGATGGACCAGTCGCGCATAGCGCTCAATGAAGCGCATCTTGTGCAGACAAAACTCATCGAAGGCGATCAGGGCGAAGGCAAAATGAAAGTCAGTCTGGTCCTGGTTCACGCTCAGGATCATTTGATGACATCAATGCTGGCTCGTGAACTGATCGCTGAGTTGATTGAGCTCCATGAGAAACTGAAATAACAGGGGGCGGATGATGCAGCTACAGGTTAACGCAACGGAAATCAAAACGGTTTATGAGCAGCAGCTCTTCAATGGCAAAAATTTCCATGTGTTTATCTATAACAAGACGGAAAGCGTCACCGGGCTGCATCAGCACGACTACTATGAATTTACCCTGGTATTAACCGGACGTTATTACCAGGAGATCAACGGGAAGCGTGTGCTGCTGGAACGTGGAGATTTTGTTTTTATCCCGGTGGGGTCGAATCACCAAGGTTTCTATGAGTTTGGCGCAACGCGTATTCTGAACGTAGGAATTAGTAAACGTTTTTTTGAACAGCATTATCTTCCGTTACTGCCGTTTTGTTTTGTGGCATCGCAGGTATACAGGGCGAATAGCACCTTCCTTACCTATATTGAAACGGTGATTGCGTCGTTGAATTTTCGCGGCAATGGGCTCGACGAATTTATCGAAGTGGTGACATTTTATATTATAAACCGCTTACGTCATTACCGCGAAGAGCAGGTTTATGATGATATTCCACAATGGCTGAAAGCAACCGTGGAGATAATGCATGATAAAACGCAGTTTGGCGAACATGCGCTGGAAAATATGGTGCGCCTGTCGGCAAAATCCCAGGAGTATCTGACGCGCGCCACCCGACGTTATTACAGCAAAACGCCGATGCAAATCATTAATGAGATTCGCATTAATTTTGCCAAGAAACAGTTGGAAATGACCAACTATTCGGTTACGGATATTGCTTATGAAGCCGGGTATAGCAGTCCAAGTCTGTTTATTAAAACGTTTAAGAAGATGACCTCATTCACGCCGAATAGTTATCGGAAGCGATTGACGGAAATTAATGAGTAACGGTTTACATTGCTCGATTAGTTACATTTCACGCTTGCCCCAATAGCGCGGGGAACGTCACGCTATTTCTTACGAGCGGGCATAGCGTAATACATATCAGTGTCATACACTGAAGGGAGATATTATGAGCCAGAAATTAAAAGTCGTCACTATTGGTGGCGGGAGCAGCTACACCCCTGAATTACTTGAAGGCTTTATTAAGCGCTACCATGAATTACCTGTCACCGAATTATGGCTGGTTGACGTTGAAGACGGGAAAGAGAAGCTGGGCATTATTTATGATCTCTGCCAGCGAATGATTGATAAAGCAGGCGTTCCGCTAAAATTGTATAAAACGCTGGATCGCCGGGAAGCGCTGAAAGGCGCTAATTTTGTCACTACCCAGCTACGCGTTGGTCAACTCAAAGCCCGTGAGCTGGACGAGCGTATCCCGCTTAGCCACGGCTATCTGGGGCAAGAAACCAACGGCGCTGGCGGTTTATTTAAAGGGTTGCGTACCATTCCGGTTATTTTTGACATCATTAAGGATGTTGAAGAATTATGTCCGAATGCGTGGGTCATTAACTTTACTAACCCGGCGGGGATGGTGACGGAAGCGGTTTATCGTCATACCAACTTTAAAAAATTCATCGGCGTATGTAATATTCCTGTCGGCATGAAAATGTTTATTCATGACGTGCTGGCGCTGAATGAGAATGACGATCTTTCCATTGACCTGTTTGGTCTAAACCATATGGTCTTTATTAAAGATGTGCTGGTGAATGGCACCTCACGGTTCGCAGAATTACTGGATGGCGTGGCGTCCGGTCAGTTGAAAGCGTCAACCGTAAAAAATATCTTTGATCTGCCGTTTAGTGAAGGATTGATTCGCTCGCTGAACATGCTGCCGTGCTCTTATTTGTTGTATTACTTCAAGCAAAAAGAGATGTTGGCGATTGAAATGGGCGAATATTACAAAGGCGGCGCGCGCGCTCAGGTCGTACAGAAAGTGGAGAAACAACTCTTCGACTTGTACAAAAATCCTGAGCTAAACGTGAAGCCGAAAGAGCTTGAGCAACGCGGCGGCGCTTATTATTCCGATGCCGCTTGTGAAGTCATTAACGCTATTTATAATGACAAGCAGACTGAGCATTACGTTAATATTCCACATCATGGGCATGTCGAGAATATCCCGGCGGACTGGGCGGTGGAAATGACCTGCATTCTGGGACGCAATGGCGCGACGCCGCACCCGCGTATCACCCGTTTTGACGAAAAAGTGCTGGGGCTTATCCACACTATTAAAGGATTTGAGGTCGCGGCCAGCAATGCGGCGCTGAGCGGAAACTTTAATGATGTGCTGCTGGCGCTTAACCTGAGTCCGCTGGTGCATTCCGACCGAGACGCAGAAGTCCTGGCGCGTGAGCTCATTCTGGCGCATGAAAAATGGCTGCCTAATTTTGCCGCTTGCATCGAAGCGCTTAAAGGTAAGCACCACTGACAGAGGTAGGCTATGGAACGCGTGTTGATTGTGAATGCCGATGATTTTGGCCTGAGTAAAGGGCAAAATTACGGCATTGTTGAAGCATATCGCAACGGCGTTGTGACCTCCACGACGGCGCTGGTCAATGGCGAGGCTATTGACCATGCGGCGCAGCTTAGCCGCGAGCTGCCTGCGCTTGGGGTGGGAATGCATTTTGTTTTGACGTTAGGCAAACCGGTGTCAGAGATGCCGGGCCTGACGCGAGACGGCCTGTTGGGGAAATGGATCTGGCAAATGGCGGAGGAGGATACGCTTCCGCTGGATGAAATTGCGCATGAACTGGCGTGTCAGTATCAGCGTTTCATCGACGTATTTGGCCGCGAGCCAACGCATCTCGACAGTCACCATCATGTGCATATGTTCCCGCAAATTTTCCCCATCGTCGCCCGCTTTGCGGCGCAGCGCGGGATTGCGTTACGTATTGACCGCCAGACGGTGTTGAATGCAGACGATCTGCCGTCGGATTTGCGCAGCACTCAAGGATTTAGTAGTGAATTTTACGGCGAGGAGATCACCGAAGCGTGCTTTTTACGCATTCTGGATGCCTCGACGCATCGAGGAGAAGCCTCTCTGGAGGTGATGTGTCATCCGGCGTTTGTGGACAACATTATTCGCCAGAGCGCCTATTGTTACCCCCGCTTAACTGAACTGGAGGTTTTGACGTCTGCGTCACTCAAGGCAGCGATTGCGGAACGTGGATATCGTCCTGGCAGTTTTCTTGATATTTAGCTCCTGAGTTTGCGGCGCAGGAATGCGCCGCATTTTTTGCCGTTTATGCAGGAATCGCGTTAATTTTCCCCGCACGCGACCAGACACGGTGTGCCGCCATCAGCGTCAGCAGAGTGTCCATAAAGTGGTGGTCAACGTTATCTGCCTCAACAAGTCCTTCTTCCCCCTGGCTATCAATGTTTAAAAGCGCCTTAAACCGTCGGGCGTCGCCTGCCAGTGCGATGGGCTTCAGATGTTTGTAGGCTTCCAGAAGGTAGTAACGGGCATCGCCGCAACTCTCGATATCGGCAATATTGCCGCACGGTACTATTACCGCATCGACCGTTAGCGACGGCGCGCCGGCAAAGGTTGCCGCAATAGTTAATGTTGAACCGTCATCAGCCGTTACTTCACCCATCCGTGAATAGAGCAGTTTTGCGTGGACGCCTTTGGCTTTTAAAGCCTGCAAAATGGTCAACAGTTCGGCGGCGTTAACCTTGTCGTTCAGCAGGATAGCGACCACGCGGCCTTTAACATCGCCGTCCGGCACCGCATACAGGCTGAGCGCTGGATCTTTTTTCAGACCGTTGACATCAGGAGGCGGGGCAATTTGCGTTTGCTCATGGGTGAGTGCAAAACCGAGATTATGCGCGACGCCCTGAGCCAGCGTGACATCAATATGCGCTAACTGATCGACCACCCGCTCCCGAATATACGCGCGGGCGACTTTACCCAGCTCAAAGCTGAACGCGTCAATAATATGCTGCTGTTCTATCGGCGTCTGACTGAGCCAGAACAGGCGAGGATGCGAGTAATATTCACCGAAAGAGGGGCTGCGTTCGCGGATTTTATTGCCATCCACGCGTTCCTGGTATGATTCGAAGCCGCCGCGTTTTGGCGCTGGCGGCGTTTCGCGTGGCCAGTTGTCATTAATGGAGTTTGGTTCATAGTTCGCCGGATTGGTGTCGATATCCATCCGGTGCATACCGTCACGCTGGAAGTTATGGTAGGGGCAGGTAGGGCGGTTAATCGGAATTTCGTGGAAGTTTGGCCCGCCCAGACGACTGATTTGCGTGTCGGTATAAGAGAACAGACGCCCCTGTAACAGCGGATCGTTGGTAAAATCAATGCCGGGAACAATATGCCCTGGATGAAATGCCGCCTGTTCGTTTTCAGCGAAAAAGTTATCCGGATTACGGTTTAACACCATTTTGCCGACGCGTTGTACTGGCACCAACTCTTCCGGAATCAGTTTGGTCGGATCGAGCAGATCAAAATCGAATTTAAATTCATCCTCTTCGGCAATGAGTTGTAGGCCCAGCTCGTATTCCGGAAAATCGCCCGCTTCGATGGCCTCCCACAGATCCCGGCGGTGAAAATCCGGATCGCGACCGGTCAGTTTTTGTGACTCATCCCATACCAGCGAGGCTTTACCTGCCAACGGTTTCCAGTGGAAACGGACAAAGGTCGCTTTCCCTTGTGCATTGATCAGACGGAAGGTGTGAATGCCGAACCCTTCCATCGTCCGATAACTGCGTGGAATACCGCGATCCGACATTGCCCACATGACGTTGTGCAGCGTCTCAGGCTGTAAGGAAACATAGTCCCAGAAGGTGTCGTGCGCGCTCTGCCCTTGCGGAATAGCCCAATGTGGTTCGGGCTTAACGGCGTGCACAAAATCCGGAAACTTATGCGCATCCTGGATAAAAAAGATCGGCGTGTTATTACCGACGAGATCGAAAATTCCCTCTTCGGTATAAAATTTGGTCGCAAAACCGCGGATATCACGTACGGTATCAGCAGACCCCGCGCCGCCCTGTACTGTCGAAAAGCGAACAAAGACCGGGGTAATTTTCTGTGGATCGCACAGAAACGCGGCTTTCGTGATGTCGCTCAGGTCTTTATATGGCTGGAAATAGCCGTGCGCTGCAGATCCGCGGGCGTGAACGATCCTCTCCGGGATACGCTCATGGTCAAAGTGGGTAATTTTCTCGCGCAGGATAAAATCTTCCAACAGCGTAGGGCCACGGCTGCCGGCGCGAAGAGAATTTTGATCGTCGGCGATGCGCACGCCCTGATTGGTGGTCAGCGCATAATTTTCGCTGCCTTTACGAAAGGCGTCGAGGGCAGTGAGCTTATCATTCGCGGTCTCGGGCGCTTTTAAGCTGCCGGGGGCCGTCGGTTGCGCGCCCGGCGGCGTCGGTTCTGGCGTGGGGCGATGTGAACCGTCTGACGGCGCCAGGGAGTCCAGGCCGGGCTGTGATTCACGGGTATCATGCACGGGGGACTGATGGGGGGATTTCTCATTATGCGACATTGAACTCGTCTCCTGCTTTCATCACTGAAATGGGCGTGGTAGTAGTCAAAATCACTCTAACTATAGAACATTTCAGCAATTATGCCGGGGGAGAGCGGAACGGCAGACAAGGCTCAATAGGGAAATCGCACGCGCGGAACAGGACGTCGGGGGCGAAGATCGGCTAAAATAGTGTTTTTCTGATTTTTAGCCTTAGAGCCTATCCCAGTAGGCGTTATTGGCGCAGCCAGTTTGGACACGGACAGCGCGCAAAAACCGGAGCGTACACGTAGTACGTGAGGATTTTGAGCACTGCCCAGGACCAAAATGGCAAGTAAAATAGCCCTAATGGGATAGGCTCTTAGCCTCTTTTAGTGAAGCATTAATGATGAAACCTCTTCGCCAGCAAAATCGCCAGATTATTAGCTATATTCCGCGTGTTGAACCCGCGCCGCCGGAACATGCGATAAAAATGGATACGTTTCGCGACGTCTGGATACTGCGCGGTAAATATGTTGCCTTTGTTCTGACGGGGGAGTCATTTCAACGGTCGCCCGCCTTTAGCGTGCCAGAGTCGGCGCAACGTTGGGCGAATCAGGTTCGCCAGGAAAACGAAATCGCTGACTAAGAAAAAAACAAAACGCCGGTACTGGAGACCGGCGTTTTTAGTGACAGACATTTTGAGTTGCCGATCGTCATGTCTCAGACGATGTGAACTCCCGATAATGTATTATCGATGCGCCAGTTCAGCGTCTTCTTCGCTATCGAGAATGGTTTTATCGGTCTGCTTCAGCCACTGGCTGGTCAGCGTACCAGCGGTCATTGAGCCACTCACGTTCAGTGCGGTACGGCCCATATCAATCAACGGTTCGACGGAGATTAACAGCGCGACCAGCGTGACCGGTAAGCCCATGGCAGGCAGCACAATCAGCGCGGCGAAGGTCGCGCCGCCGCCAACGCCGGCAACACCCGCCGAACTTACAGTAACGATACCCACCAGCGTGGCTATCCATACGGGGTCTAAGGGGTTGATGCCGACCGTCGGCGCAACCATTACCGCCAACATCGCAGGATAAAGACCGGCACAACCGTTTTGGCCGATGGTCGCGCCAAAAGAGGCAGCAAAGCTGGCGATGGACTCCGGCACGCCCAGGCGGCGGGTTTGCGCTTCGACATTAAGTGGAATGGAGGCGGCGCTGGAGCGGCTGGTAAAGGCAAATGTCAGCACCGGCCACACCTTGCGGAAATATTTCAGCGGGCTAATCCCGTTCACGCCCAATAGTATGCCGTGAACCACAAACATTATCGCCAGACCAAGATATGACGCTACCACGAAGCTTCCAAGCTTAATGATGTCCTGCAGATTAGAGCCGGCAACCACTTTCGTCATCAGCGCCAGTACGCCGTAAGGCGTAAGTTGCATTACCAGACGCACCAGCTTCATCACCCAGCTTTGCAGGGTATCGATAGCAACAAGCACACGCTCGCCTTTTGGCGCATCATCTTTCAGCAGTTTAAGCGCGGCCACGCCCAGGAATGCGGCGAAAATCACCACGCTGATAATAGACGTAGGATTTGCGCCAGTCAGATCCGCAAACGGATTTTTCGGTACAAAAGACAGCACCAGTTGCGGCACGCTGAGATCGGCCACTTTGCCGACATAGCTCGTCTCAATGGCATTCAGACGCGCGGTTTCCGCGCCGCCCTGAACCAGACCTTCCGCCGTCAGTCCGAACAGATTGGTGACCAGCACGCTCACCAGCGCTGCGATAAGGGTAGTAAACAGCAGCGTGCCGATAGTCAGAAAACTGATTTTCCCCAATTGAGAGGCGTTATGCAGTCGTGCCACGGCGCTTAAAATAGAGGCGAATACCAGCGGCATCACAATCATTTGTAGCAATTGCACATAGCCGTTGTCGACAATATTGAACCACTGAATGGAGTCTTTTAACACCTGACTGTCAGCGCCATAAATGGTGTGCAGGGCCAGACCAAAGACCACGCCCATCACAAGGCCGACAAGCACTTTTTTAGCCAGACTCCACTGTTTATGACGGGCCTGCGCCAGTACAAACAGCAGAATGACGAACACCGCAATGTTCGCAATTAATGGAAAATTCATCCCCGTTCTCCTGATTTTTTTATTATGAAGCGCTGTGTTTTAGCGATTCTGTTCGCGCAAGATTAGCAGAACTGTGAGCTGGCTCTTATATTCAAATGGAATGGTTTATACCAAAAATGACTTTGGCGTTGATTTACTAATCAATCTGGTGATTTATAAAACGATTGAACTGCATTTGCAGGATAGTGATCATCTGCGAAGACCAGCGTATGACGTTGTTTTCCGGCATGGACTGCGGCATCCACACCGCCCAGGCAAACAACGCCATACATAAAAATCGCTCCAGTTGATTGCCTTTGCGCGGCGCCAGAATAGGCAGGCGGAAACGCCAGCGGCACGGCCACAGTAAGGGAACGCCTGCGGGGGTGAGCATATCCGCGACGATATGGCTTAAATAGCCAAGTACCATGCCTTGCAGCGCATCCGCCGGGATAATCCACGTATCCGGTACCTTGAGATAAAAGGTCGCCAGTAGGGCAAAGACCGCCAGCAGACTATGGGTAAACCCCCGGTGACCGAACGCGCGGGCGATCGGTTTCGATACCCATTTCAGGCGCTGACCAAGAAAAGATTTGGGGTGGTCGATATCCGGCAGCAGACAGGTCAAAATAGCCGAAGGAATAATATGCCACCAGTCGCCGTGCGCAAGGACGGGCGTTAACTCGGCATTCTTGGCGAAAACCGCGCTGGCTATAGAAAAAAGAAGATGTCCTTCCGCCGTCATGATAAAACCCATTAAACTGTCAATTCATACAGTATAGGGTTTTTATACAGTAGGCGGAAGTGGTGACGTTGTAACTCTTTGTCTCTGTCAAAGCCGCTTGCCGTCTGGCTCAGCGGCTAATTGCCCGTTGACTTTGTTTCGGAAACATCTTAACCGAGTAGATGCGCCGCCGTCAGCTCTGTCAGTGAGTTAAGTTTGACATTCGCCAGCGCAAAGCGCGGATCAGGCTGGTTTTCTTCTGCTGGCACCACAATGGCGCGCATTCGCGCCGCCTTTGCCGCGATTAGACCATTCACCGAATCCTCCAGCGCCACGCAGGTTAATGGATCAACACCTAATTTGGCCGCACAATCCAGATAGACCTGCGGGTGCGGTTTGCTGTAGGGCAATTTTTCTGCAGAAGCCAGCGCGTCAAAACTGTCGCGCAGTTCGAACATGGTGAGCACTTTTTCCAGCATATGCAGCGGCGATGCCGAGGCAAGCCCCACTAATAGTCCCTGCGCTTTACACAGCGCCACAGCTTCGCGCACACCCGGCAAAAGAGGGCGTGTCTCTTCGATAAGCGTAATCGCGCGGGCAATAACACGGTTTGTCACTTCCTGGCGATCGGGGCCGCTCCACGGTTGCTGCGCAAACCAGAGATCGACAACCATATCAATGCGTAGCCCAAGCGTGTCTGGCAGCTCATGGCGCCGAGTAATATCTACGCCTAAACTTGCCATCACGTCCAGTTCAGCGCGATCCCAGAGCGGTTCGGAATCGATCAGTAGTCCATCCATATCGAAAATTGCAGCAAGAATTTGACGTGGGGTTGACATCACAACCTCTCCTGTTGAGATTAAAAAATAACTAATTAAGCGTTCATTATGACCATGTTCTTAGTATATCGCCCTTAAAGATCAGGCGAAAACGGGAATCAACAGGTAGACTTAGGCCAAAACGACGCGTCTTTATCAAGGGGAACTCATGACGTATCAACAAGCTGGACGCATTGCAATCCTAAAAAGAGTTGTTGGGTGGGTTATTTTTATTCCGGCACTGCTTTCCACGCTCATCTCAGTCCTTAAATTTATGTATGCGCACAGTGAAAAGCAGGAGGGGATAAATGCGGTAATGCTGGATTTTACCCACGTAATGATAGACATGATGCGCGTGAATACGCCGTTTCTGAATGTTTTTTGGTACAACTCGCCGACGCCGAATTTTCAGGGAAGCCTGAATATCGGTTTCTGGCTCATTTTTATTCTGATTTTTGTCGGGCTGGCGATGCAGGATTCCGGCGCCAGAATGAGCCGCCAGTCACGTTTTTTGCGTGAAGGCGTGGAAGATCAGTTGATTCTGGAAAAAGCAAAAGGCGCGGAAGGGCTAACGCGTGAGCAGATAGAGTCACGTATCGTGGTGCCGCACCATACCATCTTTTTACAGTTTTTCCCGCTCTATATTTTGCCGGTCATTATTATCGTGCTCGGCTACTTTTTCTTTTCCTTGTTAGGCTTCATGTAAACTGAAAAATGCCGGATAGCCCGTATCCGGCATGGGCTGTACCTATACCGCAAGCAGCCGATCCATCGCTTTTTGCGCAGTAGCCAGGTGCTGACCGCCAAACAGCCTTGCCCGATTAAGCAGGGTGTAGAGCTGGTAAATCGGCTGCCTGTCGAGAAAATCCAGCGGTAGCGGCGAAACGGACTGATAGCCGTCATAAATCTGCGGTGGCTGATCGGTATGCAGCGGCAGCATCGCCAGATCGCATTCTCTGTCGCCCCAATAGCAGGCTGGATCGAAGATATAGGGGCCGTCAGGGCCAAGCGCGCAGTTCGCCGACCATAGATCGCCATGCAAAAGAGAAGGCTGCGGTTGATGCGACGCCAGACGTTGCTGAACATGTTCAACAATGGCGTCAATATTACCAAAGGTAATGCCTTTTTCCGCGGCGAGTTCAAGCTGCCAGCCAATGCGCTGTTCGGCGAAAAAAGTCGACCAACGGCGTTGCCAGGTATTCGGCTGCGGTGTGGTAGAGAGCGCGTTATCAAAATCGAGGCCGAATTGAGGTTGATCGCTCCATTGGTGCAGGCGCGCCAGCTGTTGCCCAAGAATAAACGCATTATGGGCATCCAGCGGGCGGGGCGAGAGGTAGTCCATGACTAAAAAGCTGTAATCCCGATCCGAACCTACCGCCCATACCTTAGGCACAACAACGGTTTTACTGCGGGAGAGCAGCTCCAGCTGATCGGCTTCAGCGGTAAAACCGCGAAGCATTTCTCGTTCATCGCACTTTACGAAAAAATCATGGCCTGCATAACGTAAATGCCATGCGGCATGAACTTCTCCGCCTGGCAGTTCATTACGCAGTTCGATTTCGCCTTCACCGACTTGCTCGCTTAAAAGACGACTGATAGCTTGCCACATAATGTCTCTCCCCACGTTGTCTGCCAGATCATAAGGTTAGCGCAAAAATGCGGTTAAAAAATACGAACTAACGCACATCACGGACGCGCCGCGGCGGGAATGGCACTTATTGTGCGTTTTTACTCCACGCCTCCCAGGTCGCCACGGTAATGTCGACATCCTTATCTAACGCGCTTTTCGCAAGTCCGGCGACAAGCGCTTTGATTTCATCAGCGCTCTGAGCGCTAACAAAGCCAAACGTATTGGTGCCGAGCTCATGCACATTCCCTTCATCGTCCGTTAATGTCAGCAAAAAACCGCTACGCGTCAGATGGTTATTGAGTTCGTTAATCTCGGTCAGGGAATCTTCATGGAAGGTTACGGTAATAACATAACGGGTAATATCGCCACTGGCCATCGTTCACCTCGTTGGGAGCAACTGTGTTTTTAACAGCGGCGGATGCGCCGCCCGTTAACCGATTTTCCGGTATCCCCCTCGCCGAGGGGGATACGATTATTGCGCGGAAAGATAGGCGTATATTTTTTGGGTATCGTCACGGGAACACAGACGCGTACCTTGATTGAGCGTAGCGGCGCTGCCTGCCGCCACACCAAAGCGCACCATCTCTTCCAGCGACGCGTCTTGCGCCAGTTTTAACGTCATCGCGCCCACCATACTGTCGCCTGCGCCGACAGTACTTTGACTTTTCACCGGGGGAGGAACAACCTGGATGCAATTCTCACTGTCTATGCCCAGCGCCCCTTGCGGCCCCAGAGAGACCACTACCCGGCGAGCCTTGCCGCTTTGCACTAATTCCTGGGCCGCTTTACGCACATCATCAGGCTGCGTCAGATCGCGATTAACCAACGCGCTCAATTCTTTCAGGTTAGGTTTCACCAGTTCGATATCGCCAAGCGCCAGCGCGGCGGTGAGCGCGTCGCCAGAGCTATCAATAATGCAGCGAATGCCTTGCTTCTGCGCGGCGGAAATCAGTTGCGTGAGTTTCTCGACCTTAACGCCGGGCGGAAGGCTGCCGCTGATAACCAGAATTGCCCCGGATTCAATTTCCAGTACCTGTTCTTCAAGCTGGCGAAATTCGTCATCGTCCAGCGTGGCGCCGGGCATAACAAAACGATATTGTTCGCCGCTGGACTCGACGTGGACGTGCAGGTTCTGACGCGTCCAGTCCTTCGCATCGACGGTAGACACGGGGACATTTTCGTCAGCCAGTAGTGCGACCAGATGTTCGCCGGTAGCGCCGCCTGCCGGGAAAATGGCGGTCGCGGTGCCGCCAAGATGCGCAATGGCGCGAGCGACATTAATACCCCCGCCGCCGGGTTCGAATACCGGCGCGGAGCACCGCAGTTTACCTTCGGGATAAATTTGCGGCGTGATTGTTGCGCTATCGAGAGAGGGCGCAAGCGTCAACGTATAGATACGTACCATCGTTACCTCCTGTTAGGCTGATTTCAGTCTGGCACTTAATCCCCGGAAAGTGAAGGAATTAACAATATGATTTTCCGGATCTTTATTTAAAGAAGTACGATGTAAAGTTATATAAATAAATGAATGCTTCGGGAGGGTTCTTATTCAAAAAATGAAATAGTAATTGATTGCTATGTTATTCGGGGCTTCTTATAATTCGCTACCTTTCCAGGGGCGTTTGTCATTGATCCCTATGAAAGTTTCCGGGACCGTCGTGGTCTCTTTTTTAGTTGTACGGACTCTATATAAATGAAGCTTTTGAAGGCAGTACCCGCTGTAGTTATGCTGGCGGGTGGCGTGTTCGCGTCTCTGTATGCCGCCGCCGATGATTCCGTTTTTACTGTCATGGATGATCCCTCCACCGCGAAAAAACCTTTTGAAGGTAATCTGAATGCGGGCTACCTTGCTCAGTCAGGCAATACTAAAAGTTCTTCCTTAACGGCTGACACGGCGATGACCTGGTATGGACAACGTACCGCCTGGTCATTATGGGGCAATGCCAGCAATACCTCCTCTAATGATGAACGCTCTTCAGAAAAATATGCGGTAGGCGCGCGTAACCGTTTTAATATGACGGATTATGATTATACCTTTGGCCAGGCCAGTTGGCTGACAGACCGTTTCAACGGTTATCGTCAGCGCGACGTACTGACCGCCGGTTACGGGCGGCAGTTCCTTAATGGTCCAGTGCACAGCTTCCGTTTTGAATTCGGTCCAGGGGTTCGCTATGACGAACATACGGACGATACCACTGAAACGCAGCCGTTGGGTTATGCTTCCGGTAGCTATGCCTGGCAGTTAACTGACAATGCTAAGTTTACACAGGGGGTGTCAGTATTTGGCGCAGAAGACACCACACTAAATTCGGAAACAGCCCTCAATGTCGCCATTAACGAACATTTTGGTCTAAAGGTGGGGTATAATTTAACGTGGAACTCGCAGCCGCCTGAATCAGCGCCTGAACATACCGATCGCCGCACTACGGTAACGCTGGGCTATAAGATGTAATATTGCGCCGGGTTACGTTACGTAACCCGGTTATTCCGTGGTGACGCCTCAGAAGAAGAAGGTGATGTCGCCGTTGATATAAGAATAGTCGTCTCCGGTGCGAAATTCCGACGTGACTTTGTTTAAAGAAAGAGAAAATGCGACGGGAGAATAGCCGATAGTAGCACCGACGCGATATTCATCCACGGTTTTATTAATATCCACCGTTTCCATTTTTGTTTGCAGCGTTTTCCCCTGTAACGTGTAGTTTTTATCAACTTCCCTGTGCTCAACGCCAGCAAATACCTTATAGATCAATCCCTCTTTTTGAGTGTGTATTAACCCTCGGCGGGACAGTAACCCAAACCCATTATCAGAGTTGAAGGTCTTATCATTTCCCAGCGCAACGGTTGCGCCGTACCCTAAATACTGGAAGAGATTGCCGCCGACAGCAGAGACTTCTGGATAGAAGCCCACATTGACACCCAGAATATCAATAGCTGGCGTAAGGGAGACCATTCCTTTTGCCGTATAACCATAACGGTTTTCAATTTGATCCTGCCAGGCAGGGTATTTTTCTGCGCCTATTATTCGATGCGCCCGATTCTGAACCTCCTGACCACCTGCGTCAGGACCAATAACACCGATATCGGTACCTAAACGATAACGTAACCAATTGGTGGCTAATGAATTCCACTCCAGTCCGGTATGAAGAAAGGCGCTGAACGCGCGGTCGCCTTTGACGGCTTCAGGCTTTCTCTTATTGGCGCCTGATGGAGAATAAATATCTTGCGCGATATGAAAAGAGAGTTGACTGGCGTCAGTGAGATCGTGGCTGTAGCCTAAAAAGAGCCCGGCAGTATAATCACCCCGGTCTGCAGCCGGGTGCCCATAAAGGGCATTTAAGGATGGTTGAAATATACCTGCATCATCATTCGCCACTGAAATAGCAAGGCTACTGGCATTGGCCATTGTGGTCGTACTGAGTATGGCGGCAATCATCGTTGCGCAATAGCTGTATTTGTTCACTTTTTACCCCTGAATATGAAAGTGAATACTCTTATTTTTACAAAGTAATAAGCACAGCCGCATGATGCGCAGTGCTTATTGAATCTTTAAATATAACTAAACTCCTGCCAGCAGCGAGTCATTGAGAGGATACGTTGCCTTAATGTTGAAAAATGGTGTTAAAAAACACGCGCCAGATATTATTGAATATCCATTTTTCATTCGCTATCTGAGTGCGAGAAATTATTGGCTTCACGATTATGCATATAATACGATGTTTTTTGGTATCAATATGAATATCACGTTGTATTCTTTTGAGCTCATTTTCTATGATGTCTTCGATGTTTATCTGTTATTAATTTTTACCGTGATAGTGTTGTCTTTAATGACGAGCGCATCTAACGGCTGGTAGGGTAATATAACAAATTATTGCCATCTGAATTATTAGGGTAGTTATTATTAAGGAAGAAAAAGTGAATAAAACCATTAATCTGCTAAAATTACTGCCCGTAGTATTATTAAGCGCATGTACTACATCGTATCCTCCCCAGGATATAATATCGGCACCCGAGTTACCCCATCGTAACGTACTCGTTCAGCAACCTGATAACTGTAGCGTTGGCTGTCCTCAAGGAGGAAGTCAACAAACAATCTATCGCCATGTCTATACGCTCAATAATAATAGCGCCACGAAATTTGCCAACTGGGTTGCCTATAGTGTGACAAAAACCAGCCAGGCAAGCGGTCGTCCGCGGAACTGGGCGCAGGACCCCGATTTACCGCCCTCGGATACGTTGGCCCCTTCGGCCTATAAAAATGCCCATACGCTATTAAAAGTCGACAGGGGACACTAGGCCCCGTTGGCAGGATTGGGCGGCGTATCGGACTGGCCGTCGTTAAATTATTTATCGAATATTACGCCGCAGAAATCCGCCCTGAATCAGGGAGCATGGGCTGCACTGGAAAACCGGGTGCGCGAACTTGCCAAACAGGCTGATGTATCTGTAGTGCACGTAGTGACCGGCCCCCTTTTTGAGCGGCATATCGCCACATTGCCAGAAGATGCGACGGTAGAAATTCCCAGCGGGTACTGGAAGGTTTTATTCACCGGAACGGCGCCGTCAAAAAGTGAAGGAAATTACGCTGCGTTTATTATGGATCAGAATACACCCCGTTCGGCGAATTTTTGCGACTATCAGGTTACCGTGGAGGCTATCGAACATAAAACGAAGCCAGTGCTGACGCTGTGGTCTGCCTTGCCTGAAGCGGTAGCCAGCGAGGTGAAAACGACAAAGGGGAGTCTGCCGCAGAAGTTAGGTTGTCGATGAGAAGCGCTATACGGCGCGTAGAAAGATAACGGAGAAATCCTGTCAAGGCTCTTGATTTGCTACAGAGTGATGCAATCTCCCTTTTTTTAGTGTTACCATCGTCATGCCGGACGAAAATAGCGATTTTCGTTTGTGTCGAAGGTTGTGCGCCAATTTAGCAATGGTTGGCTAGATGGATACACAACTCACTGTCAATAAATTCATTTTCTCTTTGTATGTGATCTTGCGTATGGGTCACCACTGCAAATAAGGATATTACATGCCTGTTATTACTCTTCCTGATGGCAGCCAACGCCATTATGACCACCCTGTAAGCCCGATGGATGTTGCTCTGGACATTGGTCCTGGCCTGGCGAAAGCCACCATTGCGGGCCGTGTGAATGGCGAGCTGGTTGATGCTTGCGATCTGATTGAAAATGATGCGACGCTTGCCATCATCACCGCAAAAGATGAAGAGGGTCTGGAGATCATTCGTCACTCTTGCGCGCATCTGTTAGGTCACGCAATCAAGCAACTTTGGCCGCACACGAAAATGGCGATCGGCCCGGTTGTCGACAACGGTTTTTACTATGACGTTGATCTTGACCGCACGCTAACTCAGGAAGATGTCGAAGCGCTCGAAAAGCGGATGCATGAGCTCGCCGAGAAAAATTACGACGTTATCAAGAAAAAGGTGAGCTGGCATGACGCGCGCGAAACCTTCGTGAAGCGCGGCGAGACTTACAAAGTCGCTATTCTTGATGAAAATATCGCCCATGATGATAAGCCAGGCTTGTACCATCATGAAGAATATGTCGACATGTGTCGTGGTCCGCACGTGCCGAATATGCGTTTCTGCCATCACTTTAAACTGATGAAAACTGCTGGCGCATACTGGCGCGGTGACAGCAATAATAAGATGCTGCAGCGTATTTACGGTACGGCATGGGCAGATAAAAAAGCCCTGAACGCTTATCTGCAGCGCCTGGAAGAGGCCGCAAAACGCGACCACCGTAAAATTGGTAAGCAGCTCGACCTGTATCATATGCAGGAAGAAGCGCCGGGCATGGTGTTCTGGCATAACGACGGCTGGACTATCTTCCGCGAGCTGGAGGTCTTTGTTCGTTCTAAACTCAAAGAGTACCAGTATCAAGAAGTTAAAGGCCCGTTCATGATGGACCGTGTGCTGTGGGAAAAAACCGGGCACTGGGACAACTATAAAGATGCGATGTTCACCACATCCTCAGAAAACCGCGAATATTGCATCAAGCCGATGAACTGCCCGGGCCACGTTCAGATCTTTAACCAGGGTCTGAAATCCTATCGTGATTTGCCGCTGCGTATGGCGGAATTCGGTAGCTGCCACCGTAACGAGCCATCAGGCGCGCTGCATGGTCTGATGCGCGTACGCGGCTTTACGCAGGATGATGCGCATATCTTCTGCACCGAAGAGCAGATCCGCGATGAAGTTAACGCTTGTATTCGTATGGTCTACGATATGTACAGCACCTTTGGCTTCGAGAAGATCGTCGTCAAGCTTTCCACTCGTCCTGACAAGCGTATCGGCAGCGATGAGATGTGGGATCGTGCTGAGGCGGATCTGGCGGTTGCGCTGGAAGAAAATAATATCCCGTTTGAGTATCAACTGGGTGAAGGCGCATTCTACGGTCCGAAAATTGAATTTACCTTATATGACTGCCTCGATCGTGCATGGCAGTGCGGTACAGTACAGCTGGACTTCTCCTTACCGTCTCGTCTGAGCGCCTCCTATGTAGGCGAAGACAACGAGCGTAAGGTGCCGGTAATGATTCACCGTGCGATTCTTGGGTCGATGGAGCGCTTCATCGGTATCCTGACCGAAGAGTTCGCTGGTTTCTTCCCGACATGGCTCGCGCCTGTTCAGGTAGTCGTGATGAATATTACCGATTCGCAGTCTGAATACGTTAACGAATTGACGCAGAAACTACAAAATGCGGGCATTCGTGTAAAAGCAGACTTGAGAAATGAGAAGATTGGCTTTAAAATCCGCGAGCACACTTTACGTCGTGTCCCTTATATGTTGGTCTGTGGTGATAAAGAGGTGGAAGCAGGCAAAGTTGCCGTTCGCACCCGCCGCGGTAAAGACCTGGGCAGTCTGGACGTAAATGACGTGATTGAGAAGCTGCAACAAGAGATTCGCAGCCGCAGTCTTCAACAACTGGAGGAATAAAGTATTAAAGGCGGAAAACGAGTTCAAACGGCGCGTCCGAATCGTATTAATAGCGAAATTCGCGCGCAAGAAGTTCGCTTAACAGGTCTGGAAGGCGAGCAGCTTGGTATTGTGAGTCTGAGAGAAGCTCTGGAAAAAGCTGAAGAAGCCGGAGTAGACTTAGTCGAAATCAGCCCTAACGCCGAGCCGCCGGTTTGTCGTATAATGGATTACGGTAAATTCCTCTATGAAAAGAGTAAGTCTTCTAAGGAACAGAAGAAAAAGCAAAAAGTTATCCAGGTGAAGGAAATTAAATTCCGTCCTGGGACAGATGAAGGCGACTATCAGGTAAAACTCCGCAGCCTGATTCGCTTTCTCGAAGAGGGCGATAAGGCCAAAATCACGCTGCGTTTCCGCGGTCGTGAAATGGCCCACCAGCAAATCGGTATGGAAGTGCTTAATCGCGTGAAAGACGATTTGCAAGAACTGGCAGTGGTCGAATCCTTCCCAACGAAGATCGAAGGCCGTCAGATGATCATGGTGCTTGCTCCTAAGAAGAAACAGTAAGGCCTTCAAGTAACAATTCTGTGAAGCCTTCGGGCTTCACAGGTTTTGTTCGCCTATGTTTCGTTTATTAACAATGCGAAGTGGAAGTTATTAAAATGCCAAAAATTAAGACCGTACGCGGTGCTGCTAAGCGCTTCAAAAAAACCGGTAAAGGTGGTTTTAAGCACAAGCACGCTAACCTGCGTCACATTCTGACCAAAAAAGCGACTAAACGTAAACGTCACCTGCGTCCGAAAGCCATGGTTTCTAAAGGCGATCTGGGCCTGGTTATCGCGTGCCTGCCGTACGCATAAGCCGTTAACGTTTTTAACTTTTTAATTAGAATAGATACAGGAGAGCACATATGGCTCGCGTAAAACGTGGTGTAATTGCACGCGCACGTCACAAGAAAATTTTGAAACAAGCCAAAGGCTACTACGGTGCGCGTTCTCGCGTATACCGCGTTGCCTTCCAGGCAGTTATCAAAGCTGGTCAGTATGCTTACCGTGACCGTCGTCAACGTAAGCGTCAGTTCCGTCAACTGTGGATTGCGCGTATCAACGCAGCAGCACGTCAGAACGGTATTTCTTACAGCAAATTCATCAACGGCCTGAAAAAAGCCTCTGTTGAAATCGACCGTAAGATCCTGGCTGATATCGCCGTATTCGACAAAGTCGCGTTCACCGCGCTGGTTGAAAAAGCGAAAGCAGCTCTGGCATAAGCCAGTGAAAAGAGGGAGGCTGGCTCCCTCTCTTTTATTTACTGTTCAGTGAGTTGACAATTGACCTGTAACCCTTTTCAATAAAGGATATTCGGTTTTACCACATAAGGTAACGCAAGCATGAACGCTGCTATTTTCCGTTTCTTTTTTTACTTTAGCACCTGATTCCAGGAGGCTAGCGCGTGAAAAACGAAACGAAAAACAGCGCAAAAAAGCCTCCTGATGGAGGCTTTTTTTGTATCTGAAATCGAGAGATTACGTCCAATGAACCGGTGTCTTCACCGACACAATGAGGAAAACCATGTCACATCTCGCAGAGCTGGTTGCCAATGCAGCGGCCGCCATTAACCAGGCGTCAGATGTTGCCGCGTTAGACAATGTACGCGTCGAATATTTGGGCAAGAAAGGGCATTTAACCCTTCAGATGATGACCCTACGCGATCTGCCGCCGGAAGAGCGTCCGGCAGCCGGGGCAGTCATTAACGCCGCGAAAGAGCAGGTACAACAGGCGCTTAACGCGCGTAAAGCCGAGCTGGAAAGCGCAGCGCTTAACGCCCGTCTGGCCGCTGAAACCATCGATATCTCCCTGCCGGGGCGCCGTATTGAGAACGGCGGTCTGCATCCGGTCACGCGTACCATTGACCGTATTGAAAGTTTCTTCGGCGAGCTTGGTTTTACCGTTGCGACTGGCCCGGAAATTGAAGATGACTACCATAACTTCGATGCGTTAAACATTCCGGGTCATCACCCGGCCCGCGCCGATCATGATACCTTCTGGTTTGACGCGACCCGTCTGCTGCGTACCCAGACGTCTGGCGTCCAGATCCGGACGATGAAAGCGCAGCAACCGCCGATCCGTATTATTGCGCCGGGCCGTGTATACCGTAATGACTACGACCAGACGCATACTCCGATGTTCCATCAGATGGAAGGTCTGATTGTTGATACCAACATCAGCTTCACCAACCTCAAAGGTACGCTGCACGACTTCCTGCGTAATTTCTTTGAGGAGGATCTGCAGATTCGCTTCCGTCCTTCTTATTTTCCGTTCACCGAACCTTCTGCGGAAGTGGATGTGATGGGTAAAAACGGCAAATGGCTGGAAGTGCTGGGCTGCGGGATGGTGCATCCGAATGTGCTGCGTAATGTCGGTATCGATCCGGAAATCTATTCTGGCTTCGCTTTTGGTATGGGGATGGAACGTCTGACCATGTTGCGTTACGGCGTCACCGACCTGCGTTCATTCTTCGAAAACGATCTGCGTTTCCTCAAACAGTTTAAATAAAGGCAGGATAAAACAATGAAATTCAGCGAACTGTGGTTACGCGAGTGGGTTAACCCGGCAATTGATAGCGATGCGTTGGCTAACCAGATTACGATGGCTGGCCTGGAAGTAGACGGCGTTGAGCCGGTCGCGGGAAGCTTCAATGGCGTTGTGGTTGGGGAAGTGGTTGAGTGCGCCCAGCATCCGAACGCTGACAAATTGCGTGTAACGAAAGTCAACGTCGGCGGAGAACGCCTGTTGGATATCGTCTGCGGCGCGCCAAACTGTCGTCAGGGGTTGAAAGTAGCGGTGGCCACCATTGGCGCTATTCTGCCGGGCGATTTCAAAATTAAAGCGGCGAAACTGCGTGGCGAACCGTCTGAAGGAATGCTGTGCTCCTTCTCCGAACTGGGGATTTCCGACGATCACAGCGGCATTATCGAACTGCCGGCGGATGCGCCGCTGGGTACCGATATCCGTGAATACCTGAAGCTTGACGACAATACCATCGAAATTAGCGTCACGCCGAACCGTGCGGATTGCTTAGGTATCATCGGCGTTGCGCGTGATGTGGCGGTACTGAACAAAGCGCCGCTCCAGGAGCTTGAAATGGCGCCGGTTACGGCAACCATCAGCGATACGCTGCCGATTACGGTAGAGGCTGCTGATGCGTGTCCACGCTATCTTGGCCGGGTGGTAAAAGGCATCAATGTTAACGCGCCGACGCCGCTGTGGATGAAAGAGAAACTGCGTCGCTGCGGTATTCGCTCCATCGATGCGGTGGTTGACGTCACGAACTATGTGTTGCTCGAACTGGGTCAGCCAATGCATGCTTTCGATAAAGATCGCATTGATGGCGGTATTGTCGTGCGGATGGCAAAAGAGGGTGAAACCGTCGTCCTGCTGGACGGTAGCGAAGCGACGTTAAATGCGGACACGCTGGTGATCGCCGATCACCATAAGGCGCTGGGGATAGCCGGTATTTTTGGCGGCGAACATTCCGGCGTGAACGGCGAAACGCAAAATGTGCTGCTGGAGTGTGCGTACTTTAATCCGCTGTCTATCACCGGTCGCGCTCGCCGCCACGGTCTGCATACCGATGCGTCTCACCGCTACGAGCGCGGGGTGGACCCAGCGCTGCAATATAAAGCGATAGAGCGCGCTACTCGTCTGCTTCTTGATATCTGTGGCGGTGATGCGGGTCCGATAATTGATGTGAGCAACGAAGCAACGTTGCCGAAACGCGCCACCATTACGCTGCGTCGCAGTAAACTGGATCGCCTGATCGGGCATCATATTGCGGATGAGCAGGTCAGTGATATTCTGCGTCGTCTGGGCTGTGAAGTGACCGAAGGGCAGGACGAGTGGAAAGCCGTAGCGCCGACCTGGCGTTTCGATATGGAAATTGAAGAAGATCTGGTGGAAGAGGTTGCCCGCGTTTACGGCTATAACAATATTCCGGACGAGCCAATCCAGGCCGGTTTAATCATGGGGACGCACCGTGAAGCCGATCTGTCGTTGAAGCGGGTTAAAACCATGCTGAACGACAAAGGCTATCAGGAAGTGATTACCTATAGCTTTGTCGATCCTAAAGTACAACAGCTCATCCATCCAGGCGCAGAAGCGCTGCTGCTGCCAAACCCTATCTCCGTTGAGATGTCGGCGATGCGTCTGTCTCTGTGGAGCGGATTGTTGGCGACGGTGGTCTATAACCAAAACCGTCAGCAGAATCGCGTGCGTATTTTTGAAACCGGTTTACGTTTCGTTCCGGATACACAAGCCAATCTGGGTATTCGACAGGATCTGATGCTGGCTGGCGTGATTTGCGGTAACCGCTATGATGAGCACTGGAACCTGGCAAAAGAGACCGTTGATTTCTATGATTTGAAAGGCGATCTGGAAGCAGTATTGGATTTAACCGGCAAACTGGGTGATATCCAGTTTAAGGCGGAGATGAATCCGGCTCTGCATCCGGGACAGTCTGCGGCGATTTATCTGAAAGATGAACGTATTGGTTTTATTGGGGTTGTTCACCCTGAACTGGAACGTAAACTGGATCTGAATGGTCGTACGTTGGTGTTTGAACTGGAATGGAATAAGCTCGCAGACCGTATCGTGCCGCAGGCGCGGGAGATTTCACGCTTCCCGGCCAACCGTCGCGATATTGCGGTTGTTGTTGCAGAAAACGTTCCCGCAGCGGATATTTTATCCGAATGTAAGAAAGTTGGCGTAAATCAGGTAGTTGGCGTAAACTTATTTGACGTGTACCGCGGTAAGGGTGTTGCGGAGGGTTATAAGAGCCTCGCTATCAGCCTGATCCTTCAGGATACCAACCGTACACTCGAAGAAGAGGAGATTGCCGCTACCGTCGCCAAATGTGTAGAGGCATTAAAAGAGCGATTCCAGGCATCATTGAGGGATTGAACCTATGGCGCTTACAAAAGCTGAAATGTCAGAATATCTGTTTGATAAGCTTGGGCTTAGCAAGCGGGATGCCAAAGAACTGGTTGAACTGTTTTTCGAAGAGATCCGTCGTGCTCTGGAAAACGGTGAGCAGGTGAAACTCTCTGGTTTTGGTAACTTCGATCTGCGTGATAAAAATCAACGTCCGGGGCGTAACCCGAAAACGGGTGAAGATATTCCTATTACAGCACGGCGCGTGGTGACCTTCAGACCCGGGCAGAAGTTAAAGAGCCGGGTCGAAAACGCTTCGCCCAAAGAAGAGTAATCAGATCCAGGCATAACATCCATCAGGGTGTATTGCGGCAGATACGCTGCCATCCCGAAAGTAGATCAGCGGGATGACAGCGTATCTGTCAGCCTGAAAGATGACCCGTATAACTAAAAAGGCCGCATTGCGGCCTTTTTTCTTTCAAGTAAAGGATACCCACCGTAAAATCACGCTACCTCTTTTCAGCTGAATGGATAACATGCTGACTTTTGCCCGCCAACAACAGCGACGAAACGTTCGCTGGCTTCTGAGCCTGTCACTGCTGGTGCTACTGGCTACACTTCTGAGCTTATGCGCAGGCGAACAGTGGATTGCCCCCGGTGACTGGTTAAGCGCCCGGGGGGAACTGTTTGTCTGGCAAATTCGCCTTCCCCGCACGCTTGCGGTATTGCTGGTTGGCGCTGCGCTGGCGCTATCTGGCGCCGTGATGCAGGCGCTGTTTGAAAACCCACTTACTGAACCGGGTCTGCTCGGCGTTTCGAATGGGGCCGGTGTTGGGCTTATTGCCGCCGTCTTACTGGGGCAGGGGCAACTGCCAGGATGGGCGCTGGGACTGTGCGCTATAGCCGGCGCGCTCATTATTACGTTAATCCTGCTGCGTTTTGCGCGTCGCCATCTCTCTACCAGCCGCTTGTTGTTGGCGGGCGTCGCGCTGGGCATTATCTGTAGCGCGCTGATGACATGGGCTATCTATTTTTCCACCTCTTTCGATCTGCGGCAATTAATGTACTGGATGATGGGAGGATTTGGCGGCGTTGACTGGCAGCAGAGCTGGCTAATGATTGCGCTCATCCCGGTACTGATCTGGATATGTTGCCAGTCGCAACCGCTGAATATGCTGGCGCTAGGGGAAACCTCGGCGCGGCAGCTTGGCCTGCCGCTGTGGTTCTGGCGCAATTTGTTGGTCATCGCCACCGGCTGGATGGTGGGCGTCAGCGTGGCGATGGCGGGGGCGATTGGTTTTATCGGTCTGGTTATTCCGCACATCCTGCGCTTATGTGGTTTAACCGATCACCGGGTTTTACTTCCCGGCTGCGCGCTGGCCGGGGCTATCGCCCTGCTATTGGCTGATGTGGTCGCCCGACTGGCGCTGGCGTCGGCTGAACTGCCTATCGGGGTGGTCACCGCCACATTGGGGGCACCAGTGTTTATCTGGCTGCTACTCAAATCCGCGCGTTAGCGCATCGGTAAACAACTGCTTTCATCATTCGCAGTCTATGATTAAAGGCTAACGATGAAACTCGCTATTCTACCGACATCAGGGAGACACCATGCAAAACTCGCTTCTTAATACTCACGTTACGACGATTGATGGAGAGGTCACTACACTTGAAAAATACGCCGGAAAAGTGCTGCTCATTGTAAACGTCGCCTCCAGATGTGGCCTGACGCCGCAATATGAACAGTTGGAAAATATCCAGAAGGCGTGGGCAGATCAGGGGTTTGTCGTGTTGGGTTTTCCCTGCAACCAGTTTATGGGGCAGGAGCCAGGCAGCGAAGAGGAGATTAAAACCTATTGTGCCAGCACCAGGGGCGTCACGTTCCCGATGTTCAGTAAAATTGATGTGAATGGCGACGCGCGCCATCCGCTGTATCAAAAACTGATAGCCGCTGCGCCAACGGCAGTCGCGCCGGAGAAGAGCGGCTTTTACGAACGGATGGTAAGCAAAGGGCGTACGCCACTCTATCCGGATGATATTCTGTGGAATTTTGAAAAATTTTTGGTAGGCCGGGATGGTCAGGTGGTACAGCGTTTTTCGCCGGATATGACGCCTGAAGATCCTATTGTGATGGAAAGCATAAAAATCGCGTTGGCAAAATAATGTCTCAATTGATGCAATTAAAGGATGTCGCCGAGAGCACCCGCCTGGGGCCGCTTTCCGGCGAAGTAAGCGCAGGAGAGATCCTTCATCTTGTCGGGCCGAACGGTGCCGGGAAAAGCACGCTACTGGCGCGTATGGCGGGGTTAACCTCCGGCGAGGGGAGCATCAGGTTTGGCGGAGCGCCGCTGGAGGCATGGGCGACGGCAACGCTTGCTCAACACCGCGCTTATCTTGCGCAACAGCAAAATCCGCCGTTCGCTATGCCGGTCTGGCATTACCTGACATTGCATCAACCTGATAAAACGCGAACCGGGCAGCTTAACGAGGTGGCCGATATGCTTGGATTGGGCGACAAACTGGGGCGAAGCGTGAATCAGCTTTCCGGTGGCGAGTGGCAGCGAGTTCGCCTTGCTGCCGTTGTACTACAAATTCATCCCGACGCTAATCCGGTCGGTCAATTACTGCTGCTTGATGAGCCGATGAACAGTCTCGATGTTGCGCAACAAAACGCTCTGGATCGGGTATTACATCATTTATGTCAGGCAGGAATTGCGATTGTGATGAGTAGCCATGATCTGAACCACACGCTGCGCCATGCGCATAAAGCCTGGTTACTAAAGCGCGGTAAACTCATTGCCTGCGGCCGCCGGGAAGAGGTGCTCACCCCCTCTTATCTGGCGCAAGCCTACGGTCTGCGCTTTCGACGACTCGACGTCGAGGGGCATCCAATGCTCATTTCGGCCACTTAAGTAAAATCGTTTCTTGAAAAGCAGGTAATTTCGACGCTAAATTAATACCAAAATAAAAACAGAGGATTGTTGCGGCATGCGTTTTTGGCTTCTTGTTATCACAGCATTGTTCCTGGCAGGATGCAGTACTCATCGGGCACCAGCGCCAAACGCCAGATTATCAGACTCCATTACCGTCATTGCGGGTCTGAACGATCAGTTGCAGTCCTGGCGTGGTACGCCATACCGTTACGGCGGCATGAGTCGCAGAGGCGTGGACTGTTCCGGCTTTGTGGTGGTCACTATGCGCGACAAGTTTGATTTGCAGTTGCCTCGTGATACGCGTGAACAATCAAAAATCGGCACCAGAATCGATAAAGATGAATTGCTGCCCGGAGATTTGGTTTTCTTTAAAACCGGTTCGGGCGAAAGTGGTTTACATGTTGGTATTTACGATACAAATAATGAGTTTATTCATGCCTCTACCAGTCGTGGCGTGATGCGTTCATCGCTGGATAATGTGTACTGGCGAAAAAACTTCTGGCAGGCACGGCGAATTTAACCTCGCAGACGATATAAATTTTATAGTCTATTTTTAACATATCGCCGGTTGAACTTATGACATCTGTTGTCATCATATATAATGATATAACCGTAGCATTTACAAACGTACTTTTATTAAAAACGGGCGTGTTCACGCCCTGTTAAAAGTACAAGATTGAATATTGGTTTATAATCAGAGTAAGTTAAAAAAAGGAACCGGTTCACCGGTAAACAAGAAAAATGATGACGCTTCAATTAGTATCTGAAGTTACGTCTGTTTCCGTCCGTAGTGACTGGATGGCGAATAGCGCCCTAACCATGGGACTGGCGTAATGATTGCTTCACTTGATGAGCTTTACCATTCCGAACTCTTTTTCCTTCCCGTCATGGATGAAAACGCTTGGCTTGTTGGTTTGGCGATTATTGCAACGTTTGCCGCTGAAGACGGCGCCGTGCGGATGCCGACTGAGTTGGTAGCGCCTCGCCTTTCGGTGGAGGAACAATACTGTCTGTTTGTTGAAAAACTGGCGTTGTTAGAAACCTGTCAGCACTTTTTTATTCAGCATAAACTTATTGCATGGCTTAATTTACCGCCTGCAATTAGTGACTTATTATTATTAGATAGCGAACTTTTTTCCCGGGCAGCGCGCTTTCCGTTTCTTGAATTAGCTATAAATGAGAATTATCCTGGGTTAAACCAGGGCAAAAACAATGAAACGTTAGCTAATCTGGCAATGCATTTCCCATTAATGCTGGCAAATTTTGGCTCAGGCGAGGCGTTGACTAAAGCTATTTTCGATGGGCTTTTCAAACGAGTCATGTTGGATAAAAATTTTATTCAGCAGCGAGCTGAAATGATCTCATTCGAACCATTCATGCACGCTATCGTTGCCCAGATCTCCTCCAGCTGCGAGTCGCTGATGATTGCCGGTATTGATACTGAGGCGATGTTTGCGCGCGCAGCGCCATTGGGGTTTAGCGCATTCCAGGGCGGACTATGGCCTCCGGTGCCGGTAAGCCAGCTCATTAAACTCGTTCAGCGATAACCTTTCTGTTTGCCGGTGTTTAACCGGTGATTAACCGTCTACACTGAAGACAGGAGGCCCTATGACCCTGTCTTTTACTGCCCGTTGGCGCGATGAACTGCCAGCAACGTATACCGCGCTTTTACCCACACCGTTAAAAAATGCGCGACTGATTTGGTATAACGACAAACTGGCGCAGCAGTTAGCCATTCCCGCTTCGTTATTTGACGTTACCAATGGCGCTGGCGTTTGGGGCGGCGAAACCTTATTACCCGGTATGTCGCCTGTCGCGCAGGTATATAGCGGGCATCAGTTCGGCGTCTGGGCGGGACAACTCGGCGACGGACGCGGTATTTTGCTGGGCGAACAGCTCCTGGCGGATGGCTCGACCCTCGACTGGCATCTGAAAGGCGCCGGATTAACACCCTATTCGCGAATGGGGGATGGACGCGCCGTCCTGCGTTCAACCATACGAGAAAGTCTTGCCAGCGAAGCCATGCATTATCTGGGTATTCCCACGACGCGCGCGTTATCTATCGTAGCCAGCGATACGCCGGTTCAGCGAGAGACGCAGGAAACGGGCGCGATGTTAATGCGTCTGGCGCAAAGTCATATGCGTTTTGGTCATTTCGAACATTTCTACTACCGCCGTGAGCCGGAAAAAGTTCAGCAACTGGCTGATTTCGCTATTCGTCATTACTGGCCGCAATGGCAGGATGTCCCGGAAAAATATGTTTTGTGGTTTGAAGAGGTGGCGGCGCGTACCGGAAGACTCATCGCCGAGTGGCAAACCGTCGGTTTTTCGCACGGCGTTATGAATACGGATAACATGTCGATTCTGGGGCTGACCATCGACTATGGTCCCTTTGGTTTTCTCGACGACTACGATCCCGGCTTCATTGGTAACCATTCCGATCATCAGGGACGTTACCGCTTCGATAATCAACCATCGGTGGCGCTGTGGAATTTACAACGTCTGGCGCAGACGTTAACCCCTTTTATTGAGATCGACGCGTTAAACAGAGCGCTGGATCGTTACCAGGACGCGTTGTTAACGCACTATGGGCAGCGAATGCGCCAGAAGCTGGGCTTCTTTACCGAGCAAAAAGACGATAACGTTTTACTGAATGAATTGTTTAGTCTGATGGCGCGCGAAGGGAGTGATTATTCCCGTACATTTCGGATGTTAAGCCATACGGAGCAACAGAGCGCCTCCTCGCCGTTGCGGGATACGTTTATCGATCGCGCGGCGTTCGATGCCTGGTTCGACCGCTACCGGGCGCGATTGCGCACAGAGGCGGTGGATGACGCGCTGCGCCAACAGCAGATGCAACGCGTGAATCCTGCGGTTGTGTTGCGCAACTGGCTGGCGCAACGCGCGATAGACGCGGCTGAACAGGGAGACATGGCGGAACTGCATTGGTTGCATGAAGTTTTACGTCAACCTTTTACCGATCGAGATGATGACTATGCCAGCCGACCACCGGAGTGGGGAAAGCGGCTGGAGGTCAGTTGTTCAAGTTAGCCTGACGCCAGCAGAATCGTCTGCTGGCGGGAGCGCTATTTGGTTAACAGTAGCTTACCGGCCTGAGTTTTGCGCAACAGATACTCCTGACCGTTGTGATCGATAATGACTTTGCCGTCCGGACCTAATAGCGCCTGACTGTTGACGCGCCGTTCAGCGGCAGGGAGAAGCGTTTCATTGTCTATTTCCTTAGGGTGAGGCAGCTCGGTGTTATCCATACGCGACATGTTATTTATTAATAATCAAACTCACAATGATTATTATTATCAATAATTAATGCGATAACAGCAAGTGCTAATTCTGTGGAGTGATATACGCGCGCGTAGAGAAAAGGGTGGGTAACGCATCGAAGAAACGCCCATCCCGGCAGGATGGGCGAGCTATTAAAAGCGGCTGTCTACCGCCGCGGCAAGTTTTTCCAACAGAACTTCCGTATCTTCCCAGTTCAGGCAGGGATCGGTAATGGATTGACCATAGATTAACGGTTGACCGCTGATAATTTTTTGCGTGCCTTCCCGTAAAAAACTCTCGGCCATAATCCCGGCAATTGCCGTGGAGCCATTACGAATCTGCTGGCAAATATCATCACATACCTCCAGCTGGCGGCGATGCTGTTTTTGACAGTTGCCGTGGCTGAAGTCGACGACCAGATGTTCCGGCAGATCAAATTCATGCAACGTGTCGCAGGCGGCGGCAATATCTTCAGCGTGGTAGTTCGGTTTTTTACCGCCGCGCATGATGATGTGCCCATACGGGTTGCCACTCGTTTGGTAGATAGTCATCTGTCCGTCTTTATCCGGCGAGAGAAACATATGACTGGCGCGGGAGGCGCGAATAGCATCAACGGCAATGCGGGTATTGCCATCCGTACCATTTTTAAAGCCGACCGGACAAGAGAGTGCGGAAGCCATTTCCCGATGGATTTGGCTTTCGGTGGTACGCGCGCCAATCGCTCCCCAACTGATCAGATCGGCAATAAACTGGCCGGTGACCATATCAAGAAATTCTGTGGCGGTCGGTACTCCCAGTTCGTTCACCTGCAATAGCAAGCGACGCGCCAGTTCAAGCCCATGATTGACGCGGTAACTGCCATTCAAGTCGGGATCGGAAATCAGGCCTTTCCATCCCACGACGGTGCGCGGTTTTTCAAAATAGGTGCGCATGACGATTTCCAGACGCGCCTGATGCTTTTGGCGTTGTTCCTGGAGCTGCGTCGCGTATTCCATGGCAGCATTCAGATCGTGAATCGAACAGGGGCCAATGACGACCAGTAGCCGTGGATCTTCACCATTTAAAATCTTTTCTATCCGGCGTCGGGAGTCGGTAACGTGACTGGCGACGGAGGACGATACAGGATACCGCTGCGCGAGTTCGGTCGGTGTTACCAGGCTGTCGATACGCGCAGTACGGAGTTCGTCGGTTCTGTTCATTACAAGTCTCAGAAATTTGTTGCTTCAACGGCAGGACTACCGGGAAGTGATGGGCATCACGATAAACCAATCCCTGCTGATTTCAAGTGCGAGGCGTGTCACACCTCGCAGGCAGAACGGCATGATAACAAAAACCAACCCATTAAACTAGTTTGCTAGTACATCCTGCGGTTAAGCCCCATAATATCGAGAATCTTGGTGGCTATCTCTTCAACGGAATAATTGGTGCTGTTCAGGCAGGGGATCTGATTCTTACGATACAGCGCTTCGACCTCCGCCACTTCCATGCGGCACTGACGCAACGAGGCATAGCGACTGTTTTCACGGCGTTCTTCGCGAATTGCCGCCAGGCGTTCAGGGTCAATTGTCAGGCCGAACAGTTTATGTTGTAGCGGTTTTAACGATGTGGGCAGCGTCAAATTATCCATATCATCGGCGATGAAAGGGTAGTTAGCCGCACGAATACCGAATTGCATCGCCAGATAGAGGCTGGTGGGCGTTTTTCCACAGCGCGAAACGCCAAGTAAAATGACCTGAGCCTGATCGAGGTTGCGCAATGAAATGCCATCATCATGCGCCAGGGTATAATCGATAGCGGCAATACGGGCGTCATACTTGTTCAGGTTACCCGGATTAAGCCCATGAGTACGATGAGCGATCGGCGTCGGATCCAGTTTCATCTCCTGCTGAAGCGGCGCCACCAGCGCCTGGACGATATCCTGGCAGAAACCTTCGCTCTGTAAGATGATGGCGCGAATTTCAGGTAAAACAATCGAGTAAAACACCAGCGGGCGAACGCCGGTTTGCTGATAAATGGCGTCAATTTGGTCTTTGACGGCGCGGGCGCGACTTTCGTTTTCCACGAATGGCAGCGTGATGCTGCTGATCGTCACCGGAAACTGCGACATAACCGCGTGACCCAGGACCTCGGCGGTGATGGCGGTACCATCAGAAATATAGAAAACATGGCGATCAACAACATTATCCATTCTGTTCATCCTGAAGAGTAAACATAATTATCTGAAAGCATAAATTAAAAGTAACGGGAAACGTATAACTTGTCGCTTATTTTATAAAATGACAGGCGCTTTTTATAATTAATGAAAAGTGTGTTTCATTTCCTGGAAACGCAGTTTATACCGGGGGTGATTAAGGGAATGCCGTGCTATGCGCGGGTTTGCGCAACTACGTAAACAATCTGAAAAAATGAAAAAATAAATTTGCTTGAACGATTCACCGTTTTTTTCGCGGGTTTAAGTATGCCAGGATAAATACGCAACTATGTGTTTCTTAAACTCGTTCATTTATCACAAAAGGATTGTTCGATGTCCAACAATGGCTCGTCACCGCTGGTGCTTTGGTATAACCAACTCGGCATGAATGATGTAGACAGAGTTGGGGGCAAAAATGCCTCCCTGGGTGAAATGATTACTAACCTTTCCGGCATGGGCGTATCCGTTCCGAATGGTTTTGCAACCACTGCCGATGCGTTTAACCAGTTTTTGGATCAAAGCGGCGTAAACCAGCGCATTTATGAGCTGCTGGATAAGACAGATATTGATGATGTCTCCCAGCTGGCGAAAGCGGGTGCGCAGATCCGCCAGTGGATTATCGACACTCCTTTCCAGCCGGCGCTGGAAAACGCCATCCGCGATGCCTATGCACAGCTTTCGTCGGATGATGAAAATGCCTCTTTTGCCGTGCGTTCCTCCGCCACGGCGGAAGATATGCCAGATGCTTCGTTTGCGGGCCAACAGGAAACGTTTCTTAACGTTCAGGGCTTCGACGCGGTGCTGGTGGCAGTGAAACACGTATTTGCTTCTCTGTTTAACGATCGCGCCATCTCTTATCGCGTTCACCAGGGATATGATCATCGCGGCGTAGCGCTTTCCGCTGGCGTGCAGCGGATGGTTCGCTCCGATCTCGCCTCGTCAGGGGTGATGTTCTCTATCGATACCGAATCCGGTTTTGACCAGGTGGTCTTTATCACCTCGGCATGGGGACTGGGCGAAATGGTGGTGCAGGGGGCGGTTAACCCGGATGAATTTTATGTCCATAAGCCAACCCTGGCGGCAGGCCGTCCGGCCATCGTACGCCGCACCATGGGGTCGAAAAAAATCCGCATGGTTTACGCCGCCACCCAGGAGCACGGCAAGCAAGTGAAGATTGAGGATGTGCCGCAGGAACAGCGCGACATTTTCTCACTCACCAACGAAGAAGTGCAGGAGCTGGCGAAACAAGCGGTGCAGATTGAGCAGCACTATGGTCGTCCGATGGATATCGAATGGGCGAAAGACGGTCATACCGGTAAGCTCTTTATTGTGCAGGCACGTCCGGAAACCGTGCGCTCCCGTGGCCAGGTGATGGAGCGTTATACGCTACATGCGCAGGGGAAAATCATTGCCGAAGGTCGTGCCATTGGGCATCGTATCGGCGCAGGTACGGTAAAAGTTATTCACGATATCGGCGAAATGAACCGTATTGAGCCTGGCGATGTGCTTGTCACCGATATGACCGACCCGGACTGGGAACCGATCATGAAAAAAGCGGCGGCGATTGTCACTAACCGTGGCGGGCGCACCTGTCACGCGGCGATTATCGCCCGCGAATTGGGCATTCCGGCGGTAGTCGGCTGCGGCGACGCCACCGAACGCATGAAAGAGGGCGAAAAAGTAACCGTCTCCTGCGCAGAAGGTGATACCGGTTATGTTTATGCCGACATGCTGGATTTCAGCGTAAAAAGCTCCAGCGTAGACACCATGCCAGAGCTACCGCTGAAGGTCATGATGAATGTCGGCAACCCGGACAGGGCATTTGACTTTGCCTGCCTGCCGAATGAAGGCGTAGGTCTGGCGCGACTGGAATTCATCATTAACCGTATGATTGGCGTTCACCCACGCGCGCTGCTGGAGTTTGACGACCAGGATGCCGCGCTGCAAAACGACATTCGTGAGATGATGAAAGGGTTTGACTCGCCGCGTGAATTTTACGTTGGTCGACTGACGGAAGGGATCGCGACGTTAGGCGCCGCCTTCTACCCGAAACGCGTCATCGTTCGCCTGTCTGACTTTAAGTCCAACGAATACGCCAACCTGGTCGGCGGCGAACGTTATGAGCCGCATGAAGAAAACCCGATGCTGGGCTTCCGCGGCGCGGGTCGTTACGTCGCAGAAAGTTTCCGCGATTGTTTTGCGCTGGAATGCGAAGCGGTGAAACGCGTGCGCAACGATATGGGCCTTACCAACGTCGAAATCATGATCCCGTTCGTGCGGACGGTCGACCAGGCGAAAGCGGTCATCGAAGAGCTGGCGCGCCAGGGGCTTAAACGCGGCGAGAACGGGCTGAAGATCATCATGATGTGCGAGATCCCGTCCAATGCCTTGCTGGCTGAACAGTTCCTCGAGTATTTTGATGGCTTCTCGATTGGTTCTAACGACATGACGCAGCTGGCGCTGGGGCTGGATCGCGATTCCGGCGTAGTGTCTGAACTGTTTGACGAGCGTAACGACGCGGTGAAAGCGCTGCTGTCTATGGCGATCCGCGCGGCGAAAAAACAGGGCAAATATGTTGGAATTTGCGGCCAGGGCCCGTCCGACCATGAAGACTTTGCCGCCTGGCTGATGGAAGAGGGGATCGACAGCCTGTCGCTGAACCCGGACACCGTGGTTCAGACCTGGCTGAGTCTGGCGGAACTGAAGAAGTAATGTGATACCGGATGGCGGCGTTAACGTCGCCATCCGGCAATTTATACCGCGGTGTGCTCCTTGCGCAGCCGCTCAATAATATCCTGCCGCAACAGAAACTTCTGTACTTTGCCAGAGGCGGTTCTGGGCAGTTTTTCCACGATGACGATCCGTTCCGGATATTTATACTTCGCTACCCGTTTTCGACTGAAAAAAGCGATCACCTCTTCCAGCGTCAGCGAAAGGTGCGGCGGTTTTAAGACCACATACGCGCATGAACGTTCACCTAAGCGTTCATCAGGCATAGCAACGACGCAAGCATCGTGTATGCGAGGGTGCTGTAGCAAAATATCTTCGACTTCGCGACTGCTGATATTTTCACCTCCACGTATAATAATATCCTTTTTGCGCCCGGTAATTTTGATATAACCGTCTTCATCCATGCGGCAGAGGTCGCCGCTGTAATACCAGCCTTCATTATCCAGTGCGCGGGCGGTAAGTTCCGGCTCGTCCAGGTATCCCATAAAAACGTTTGGCCCGCGCGAGGCTTCTTCGCCTTCGTGGCCTGCTGGAAGCGTATTGCGATCTTCATCCACGATTTTAATTTCTACACCGGTGGCGGCATAACCATCGGTATTCATCATGCGTGAAACCGAATCACCCAGATTAACCATCGAGTGTGGAGAACTTTCTGTAGAACCGTAAATACTCAATAATTTGATACCGCGCTGCTGGCAGTCGCGGGCAACCTTTTTGGGAATAGTCATGCCGCCGCATAAAAAGAATCGCAGTGAGGAGAGGTCGGCAGGCTGTTGCTCAACGGCACAAAGTAGATCGTAAATAAACGGCGTCGCGCCTGACATACAGGTACAGCGTTGCTGCGCTAATAAGGTAAGGCAGGCTTCTGGGGTAAAGATGTCCAGCAATACGCTACGCGCCCCGATTAAAAAGGGCGCGGTGACGCCGTGTAAAAATCCGGTGGCGTGGCCCAGTGGCGCAGGCATCAGGAACACATCTTGCCAGGTTAAATTCAACCGCGCGCAATACGCCCGTTCGCTGGCAAGAATATTATTGTGGGTCAACATCACCCCTTTCGGCATTCCTTCTGTGCCGGAGGTAAACAGCACTGCCGCCAGCTCATCACCGTGAATGTTAATGTCTGACTGCAACGGTTCGCTGCGGTCGATGATTTGACTAAGCGCAAGCGCTGTGGTGGCAGGCGCCAGTTTATCCACGCCGACAATATGCGTCAGATGGCGCAGTTGATTTTGTAGCGGAAGGATAAGATCGACCGGACGATTCTGTTTGAATACGGTGGGGGCGAAGAATATTTTAGCCTGACATTTGTTCAGCACCCAAACCAGCTCTGCTTCTCGCCAGGCGGGAAGTAGCGGGACAGATACCGCGCCCGTTTTCAGGCAGGCCAGATAAATGAGGGTAAACTCACACCAGCCCGGAAGCTGAAAGGCCACGCGATCGCCCGGTTGAATCCCCTGAGACAGTAACCAGTTTGCCAGGCGGCTTGCCGCGTAGTCGAGCGCGGCGTAGGTCCAGGACGCGCCATGATTATCGACCACGGCGATTTTATCGGGTACGGCGCGTGCGGTTTGCCGCCAGTAGTCGCCCAGTGAAGCATCGCCCCAGTAGCCGGACTCGCGATAGGTTTTCCGCCTTGCGGCGTCAAACGTTAATGTAACACTCATTGACTTGTTCTCTATTAATACAAATGACGTAATCTCTGGGGGCAAGCCGAATAAGACGCCGTAGCGTCGTTATCCGGTGTTTCAGAGCGTCAGCCGTAGCGAAACTCAACGCCGAACGTTCCCGCCGGGTATTCCCATTTTTCGAGAAGAGTATTGCCGCAGAGAACCCTGCAGGTCCCGCATTCCAGGCAGCCCGCGGAGTCAAAATGAATATTTCCCGCATCGTCCAGCTTATAGAGTCCGGCAGGGCAGGCTTTTATTAATTTATTAAACTCCTGCATGTCAGGCGAGGATCGCAAAATGATATGTGGGTGTCCTTCATCTACGTAAAATTTATTTACGCCCAATTTGACGTCAACATTCACCTTATTGTCCGAACTCATAATGCCGTAGCCCCTTTTATGCCGTCTTTTAATAGATTTACCAGTCCAATTTTTTTCGCATGTGACAGGATAGTTTTACGCAACGGTGGGACTGGACCGCCATCAACGGTGAACAGATCGCCCACAATGTTTGCCGCCATTCGCGGGTACTCGGTAAAAAGCCGTGGGTTTTCCATTAATCCGGGGAGTTTGCGGAAATGCCGCATATCGCGTAACACGCCGTTTTTCTCCAGCGCGCGTTTGTAACCGGCAAGACTCGCGGCGGAAAAATCTTGCCGCGCTTTAGCGTCAATGGCGGTTTGAGCGGCCGCTTGCGCGGACGCGATGGCTAAATCCATGCCGCGGACGGTATAGCCGAGATTCAGACAAAGACCGGCGGCGTCGCCGACAATCATCACGCCGTCATTTACCAGCTCCGGCATCATTGCTATGCCGCCTTCGGGCACCATATGAGCGGAGTATTCGAGCAGCGTTCCCCCCTGAATCAAAGGGCGTATCGCCGGATGCTGTTTAAAATCTTCCAGCATTTGCGGTACGCTTTTGGTCGCGTGAGCAATGTCGCCTAGGCCACATACCAGCCCCAGAGAAACCGAATCGCGGTTGGTATAAAGAAACCCGCCGCCCATGAGCCCGTTGGAGGGCGCGCCAGCGAATAACCAGGCGGCGCCTTCATGGGACGCCAGATTAAAGCGCTCTTCAATAAGTGCCGGAGAGAGCCCAATCAACTCTTTTACGCCGACGGCATAGTGATGCGCAGAAGAGACAGGCACCATGTCCAGCGAACGGCCCAGCATGGAATTCACGCCGTCCGCGAGAATCACAATATTCGCATCCAGAATATCATCCCCGGCCTGAACGCCAGTGACGCGATTGCCTTCACGTACCAGAGCGTCGACCCGTACACCTGGGATAAACTGCGCGCCAGCCTGCTCCGCCTGCGCCATTAGCCACGGGTCCAGTTTGTTGCGCAGTACGGTATATGACGTAAGGGGCGGAGTAGGGGGCGCGCGGTGAAAATCAAGTGTGACGGCGCTTTCTTCGGTTAAAAAGGAGATTTTTTCACGGGTAACGACACGTTCGATGGGGGCGGACGTTGCGAATCCCGGCATAATACTTTCGATACTGTGAGCGTAGAGCCGCCCACCGGTCATATTTTTGCTGCCCGCGCTGTTTCCGCGTTCAATAACCAGTACATCCAGTCCCGCTTTTGCCATCACATACGCAGCGACCGTTCCTGCTACGCCTGCGCCCACCACAATAGCGTCAAATTTATCATCCGACATGCTTTATGCTCCTTTCCCGCCGTATCGACGACGGGAGATGTGCGTTGAAAAAGGAATTAGCGGCTTAACTGGTCGATGAGGGCAGGAACAACCTTATAGATATCGCCCACCAGACCATAATCGGCATAATTGAAAATGGGCGCGTTTTTATCTTTGTTAATTGCGACAATAATTTTTGCGCCGTTTCCACCCACCATATGTTGAATTTGGCCGGAAATGCCCAGCGTCAGATAGAGATCGGATTTCAACAGAACGCCGGATACGCCAATATAACGCTCACGTTCCATCCAGTTTTCACCTTCCGCAATGGGGCGGGAACAGCCCACTTCTGCGCCGAGAACGGCCGCCAGTTTATGCACCATATCCAGATCGCTTTGCGCCGCCAGGCCTCGTCCTACGCCGATGACCCGTTTGGCTTTGCTCAAATCGACGCTGCTTAGCGATTTCGCGCGCCGCTGCTGGCACAATACCTCGTGGCGTGGGGCAATATATGCCAGCGTGGTCTGCGGGCAAGTATGACCGGGGAGAGGGGCGGCGGGTTCCAGCACGCCGGGTGCCAGCGTAATAATCGCCTGCGGACTGTTTAATTTCTCTTTGCCGAAAGCAAGTCCGCCGTACATGCGATGCTCTGCGTGTAGCGTCCCGTCGAGGAGGTCAATAGACGTCGCGTCGTTCACCATCACGGCGTTAAGCTGGATGCTCAGCCGGGCGCCCAGCGCTTTACAGCGCTTGGTCACCGCCATGAGCAGCAGCCCATTTTGGTCGCCTAATAACGAGGCCAGCGTTTCGGCATAGTTTTCCACGCGCTGCAAATCCGTATGCGATTCAAGAATGACTATCTCATCAGCGCCAAGCGCTTTCACGTAGTCGATCTCCGTGTTTCCTTGCACGATAGCGTAAACTTTTTCTCCCCACTGCCGCGCGCCGGTCATTAATTCGGCATAACGCTCTACGTTATCGCTAAATACCCATACGTTAGCTAAATGATTCATGATAATTTTTCTCCGTTGGGTTTAGTTCAGGGATTTTTTCAAATGGTCGGCCAGTGCGGTAATGGCTTCCGGCGAATCGTTATCGAGAATGATATGCTTGCGTTCTGTCTGCGGCGGTACCGAGATGGCGACCAGTTCCGCCATTGGCGTGGTTGGGATCCAGTGGATATCGCTCGCCAGCCACGACGTAACGGCTTTTTTCCCGGCGCCGAGAATGGCTTTCATTGACGGGATGCGTGGAACGTTAATATCTGAGGTCACGCAAAGCACCGCGGGCAGCGTGAGCTCGATAATTTCAACGTCTTCTTCCAGTGTGCGTTCAACGATGATTTTGTCGCCGTCGCGTTGAATATGGCTTACTGCGTTGATGACGGGGAGTTTCAGGAGTTCGCCAGTCAGCAGGCCCACCTGTTGGGCATAAATATCGCCGGAGCCCTCCCCGAAGAGCAGCAGGTCAAAGCCAATTTTCTCCGCCGCGGATGCTAGCGCCAGCGCGGTTTCTTTGGGCAGGGCGTGCTCCAGTTGCGCATCCTGAACCATAAAAAGCGCATCCGGCCCGCGGGATAACACATCTTTGCGGACTTTTGAATTTTGTAACAGAGAGCCGCCGACGGTGAGCGCGGCGATCTCGTCGCCATCGCCAGCTAACTGCGCGGCGGCCTCAATTGCATTTAAATCAAACTGGCTGATTTTGGCCTCGGCACGATCAAAATTGAGCGAATGCTCCGGGGTCACGGTAATGTCCTGTTCTTCAGGCACCAACTTAAAGCAGGTTATTATTTTCATTGCATCTCCAGTGAGTCGCGTGCGGATAAGTAACGTAAATCTGGCTGAAAATAGTCTGCTGCAGTCTGAAGAGGTTTTCGATGGGTCAATCTGTTTTCCTTGCCAACAATCTTGCACGAAAAATCTGCGAACAGAGAATCGTTAGCAACCATCTGAAAAGGGCGTCATAAAAATATAAATACGGTAGTGAGAATAATAAGTGCGAAGCATATCATCATTTTTTAACATGAAACGTGCGATGTTGTTTCTGTGAGGTTAAAAGAAAACATCAAAGATATGTCGGCTATGTATTTTTGTCTGATAATACGCTATCGACAGGTAATCTGAGCTGTCTGCAAAAGAACATAATATCTTGCATTCGGAACGAATAATCTTGTTTTGCTGGTAATCTCCACGGTTGTACAACACTGACGCTCGCTTTATTTTATCCTGGTTATCTTTTTAAACCTGACAGAGGTTATTATGTATCAGCGCTGTTTTGACTCCGCCGCGGAGACGATTTTTGAACAGGACAAGACCCCTCGATTTTCACGTTTTGTCATTAGCGATGATCCAAACTGGGAGTCTGGCCATCATATGCATGATAATGAAACAGAGCTTATTTACGTCAAAAAAGGGATAGCCAGGCTAATTATTGACTCTTCACTCTACGTCGCGCATGCGGACGATATTGTCGTCGTTGAGCGGGGGCGGCTACACGCTGTAGCATCCGACAGCAATTCGCCGGCTACCACCTATACCTGTGCGCTGTATGGGTTTTGTTTTCCAGGTTGGGAAGAAAACCAACTATTGCAGAGTCATTCCTGTCCGGTGGTTTCCGTGGTTCAGGGAAAAGAGGTCATTAAAAGTATCTTTAATGAATTAAGCGTGTTACTTCCGCAGGGGAAAAACGTATTGGCTTCCTCTGTATACGATGCATTTGCTTACACTCTGACCGCACTTTACTATGAAAATTTTAAAAATGCCTATCGTTCTGAACAAGGCTACATTAAAAAAGATGTATTAATTAAGGATGTGCTTGTTTATCTCAATAATAATTATCGTGAAAAAATCACGCTTGACCAGCTATCGAAAAAATTTCGTGCCAGCGTCAGTTATATATGCCATGAATTTGCCAAAGAATATCATATATCCCCTATCAACTATGTTATTCAACGACGTATGACCGAGGCCAAGTTTGCGCTGACAAACACTGAGTCGCCACTGGCAGAAATTTCATGGCGGGTAGGATATGAAAATGTGGACCATTTTGCCAAATTGTTTATGCGGCATGTAGGATGTTCTCCCAACGATTATCGTAAGCAATTTAAAAATAGTCTGGTTGAGCAGGCGTATTTGCTGCCAAATACCTGACGGCGAAATATATCTGATTTATTCGGCCTGATGCCGTAAAGCAGTCAGGCCGAATAAGACGTTCCGGTACGATCCTTACTTGTTCTGATAGTCTTTCAGAATCTGGCGTCCTGCCACATAGATCATAATTTCATCCGTGCCGCCACCGATACGTTCGCAGCGAACATCGCGCCAGAAGCGGGAGACACGGGCTTCGTCAGTATAACCAAGCCCACCCATAATCTGAATCGCATCGTCAATCACTTCCATCGCTGTGCGTGCGCAGTACAGCTTAGCCAGCGCGGCGCTGGTACGCAGTGACTCTTCCCGATCGGCCTGCCAGGCGACTTTCAACACCATATTGCGCATGTTTTCGATTTTGATGGCCATTAACGCCAGCTTCTCCTGGATCATCTGGTTATGGCCGATGGGTTTACCAAAGGCGATACGCTGGTTGGCGTAACGGGCGGCATCTTCAAATGCACATTCGGCGAAACCTGTACTGCGCGCCGCATTAATCAAACGCTCCATTTCAAAATTGTACATGACATTGAGGAAACCCATGCCTTCTTCACCGACCCGGTCGCTTTCGTCCACCTCGACATTATCGAGATAAACTTCGCATGTACTCAACATGTGCCAGCCAATTTTGTGCAGCGGATTAATCTTTATGCCCGGTTTATTTGAGTCCACCCACCAAAGCGTGAACGCTTTTTTAGGATCTTTTGGCTCCGTATCGCGCGCCAGAACCAGCATGTAAGGATATTCTTTTGCACCGGTGATAAATGTTTTTTGGCCGTTAAGATAAACCTTGCCGTTTTTACGCGTCCAGGTTGTTGTGGCGCTATTATTATCAGAGCCCGCGCCAGGTTCTGTTAAGGCTAGCGCATATGCTGGATCGCCGGTGGCCAGAGTACTTTCTGCTGTTTTACGCAGTTGTTCTGCGGAACCAAAACGGCGCATACTGTGAATGCATTGGCCGTTGGTAATCAAAAAGGCCGGAGCGCCGCATTTTGAGATTTCCATCAGCGCTAGCATTTGCGTTACATAGTCAGCCGGAATGCCGCCGAATTCTTCCGGGACGCCCAGCATCGAAATACCGTTTTCCGCCAGCGCCTGCATAAATTCTTTGGGATAGGTGCCCGTTTGATCGCAGGTACGGAAATACTCTTCCGGAAAATTGCTGGTGATTAACTCGCGAATACTGGCCAGTAATAGTTCTTGTTCTTCAGTTAATGAAAAATCCATATTTGTACTCCTTTTAATGTGTTGCGTCAGGAAGCGTGAATCCCATAGTGCTATCGGTAAATAATCTTGTGTCCATCAGTTTTAAATCTGGTGAGATAACCGGTGAAAAATCCATCTTGTCAAGAATATCCCGTTGCAGATCGACGCCAGGCGCAATTTCAATTAAATGCAGGCCATCTTGTTTGAGAGTGAAAACCGCACGTTCAGTGATGTAACGCACGTCTAACCCGCGCTCAAGCGCAATTTTTCCACTGAACGTAATTTCCGGCAGTTCGCTGACGAATTTTTTCACGCGACCTTCCTGCAGAATATTTAATTTGCCATCGGTAATTTCAGTTTTTAAACTTCCGGCCGTCAGAGTTCCGCAGAAAATAATTTTTTGCGACGTTGCGCTAATATCGATAAACCCGCCGGTGCCCATAATTTTGCCGTTGAATTTATGTACACCGACATTACCGTGTTGATCCACTTCGGCAAAACTTAAATAGCAGACATCGAGCCCACCGCCGTGATAAAAATCAAATTGTGAGGTCATATCAAGGATCGCGCGGGTGTTGACATTAGCGCCGAAGGCCACGCCCTGAGAGGTAATACCGCCCACCGGGCCAGTTTCTACGGTCAGCACGAAGTCATCGGCGCAGCCTTCCTCGCGAGCGACCAGACCAATACCGTCGGCAATGCCTACGCCCACATTGCCTACCGCGCCTTTACGCATTTCAAACAGCGCGCGTCGGGCTACCAGCTTGCGCTGATTAAGGGGCAGGGTAAGCTGGGTACTATCATCAAGAGTAAAATCCCCGGAGATAAATCGGTTCACCGGCGCGCCGCCATAGAGTTGCGTCTGGTCGGCGTCGACAACCACAATATCCACCAGATAGCTGGGAATACGCACGGATTTTGGATGCAGCGTGGCTTTTTTTACCATTTTCTGCACCTGCATCATTACAATACCGCCATTATTGTGAACGGCCTGGGCGATCACCAGCGCATCAAGATACATCACCTCATCTTCAAATGATGCATAGCCTTCGCTGTCGCAGGTGGTGGCGCGGATAAAAGCCACATTAGGCGCTATCGCTTTATAATAGAGATATTCTTTATTATCGATCTCTACCAGCTTAATGAGATCTTCTTTAGTCACGTCGTTTAATTTTCCGCCCTGTTGGCGAGGGTCGACAAAGGTACCAATACCGATATCGCTCAGAATACCCGGCTGGTGTGCGGCGCTGGCGCGCAGCGTCTGGGTTAATACGCCTTGTGGGTAGTTATAGGCGGCGATTTTATTTTGTTCAGCCAGTTCAGAAATACGGGGAGATTGCCCCCAATGTCCGCATAGCGCCCATTTTACCAATCCCTCCTGCGCCAGCGGGCTGATGCCGCGATCGGCGCGGTCACCTAATCCAGTAGGGCTAATAATAGATAAATCTCGTGGTGACTGGGTTGCTTGATATTTATCTGCCAGTGCGGTAATTAATGTTGTCGCTTCGAGAATACCGCCGCCAGCGCCCAGAATACATAAAGTGGCCTCATCTGGAATATAATTTACTGCTTCTTGTGCAGAGAGCACGGGAACGCGGCCATTAATGCGTGATGGCTTATTGATTTTCATATTTACTCCACTATTATCCCTGAAAGCAATATCGATATAACCGTGTTAAGGTAATAAAGACAGCGGCTTTCAATGAATATGGAACATATTCATGTCAGATAACTATTTATTTTTATTGTGGCAGAAAGAGAATATTCTGCCACACGATAAAGTATTACGCCTGGTGCAATATAGTTAATACGGTACGCAGATCGGCTACCGATATTTGTCCCGGCGCAGATGCTTTTTTCACCGCGCCAAACGTTGCTGCAGAACCGAACACTTCGCCGGCAAGACGAGATATTACTCCGGTTTTCGACATCGACATGGTAATAATCGGACGATCCGCATAGCGCTCCTGCATTTCTACAGTGGCGGTAAGTAAGGTCAGGACATCGGCTTTAGTCTGTGGCATGACGGCGATCTTCGGAATATCGGCGCCCAGTTCCTGCATTTTACGCAGACGCTGAACAATCTCTTCCGCTGCGGGCGTTTTATGAAAATCATGGTTAGACATGATCACCGCAACATTGTGTTGATGAGCATAGCCGACGGTGGCTTTCACCTCATCGTCGCCGGTAAAAAGCTCAAGATCGATCATATCGACCAGACCGCTGTCAACCGCTGCACGATTCAGAGCGATATACTGTCCGGTGGTTAGCGCCTGTTCGCCGCCTTCTTTCGCGCTGCGGAAGGTAAATAGCAAGGGTTTATCGGTAATAATCTCCTGGATGGCGCCGGCGGCCTCAAGTACGCTTTCTGCCGTCGTCACGTTGGCAAAATGGTCAACGCGCCACTCCAGAATATCGAAATCCGCTTCACGGTAGGCGAGTGCTTCCGATTTCACATCGGTAATGGTTTTTCCCATTAGCGACACAATGATCTTTGGCGCGCCTTCGCCAACCACGAGATCTCTTACAGTTACGGTTTTCATTTGGTACCCTTCATTGTCATTCGTCGCAATTATAATTTTACCGGTCAGGCTGTGAATCCCATCACCTGTTTCACATAGTCCAATGGAAATGCTTTTCCTGTCCACAGTTCAAACTGTTCGGCTCCTTGCCATAACAACATGCCGTAACCATCAATTGTTTTGCAACCAGCTTGTTGCGCCTGCTGCAATAACTTTGTCATATGCGGATTATAAACACATTCGGTGACCAGCAATTCAGGGCGGAGCAGGGAAACATCGCCGATCAGGGATTCGTTCTCCAATGGTTTCATGCCAACTTTGGTGCCGTTCGTCAGAATATCTGCGCTGGCAAGCGCTTCAGTAAAAGCGTGCTGATCGGCAAGATCGGTGACGGTAACGACGCAATCGGTGTTTTCATTCACCCGCTTCGCAAAGGCAACCGCTTTTTCGAAAAAGTCATCTTTACGGTTAAACAGTTTAATTTCCTTAATGCCTTCAATGGCTGCCTGGGCGCCAATGGCGGTAGCCGCGCCTCCCGCGCCGAGCAGCACCATGGTTTTTCCCCGAATATCGAAACCGCTTTCTTTAATTGCCCGAATATGGCCCGTACCATCCGTGTTGTAGCCGCGTAGATAGCCGTCATCGTTAACAATGGTGTTGATAGCGCCAACCAGTTTTGCTGCTGGCGTTAATTCATCGACATACTCACACGCGAGCTGTTTGTTTGGCATGGAGACGCCCGTACCGCGCATTTTTAATGCTTTCAGTCCTTCAATGGCGCTGGCAAACGTCGTGTTATCCACTTCGAAAGCCATATAGGTATACGGTAGCCCCGCTTTTTCTAACGCTTTGTTTTGCATTTCGGGCGATAAGCTATGACGGATAGGATACGCCATAAGACCAATTAATTCATATTTTGCGGTAACATCCATTTTATACTCCTTAATAAGTGGACAGTGCAGAGCAGGGCGCATGCCTGTTGCGCATCGTTAACATTTTTACTGGAAATAATGCTCGCCAAATCGGACATCGTTTTGCGGGATCTTAAATACGCGATAATAGCGAATAAATACAATAATGGCGGTGATAAATGTCAGTAGTGCAAAGGCAAAATCTAACAAAATGATATATTGCAGGCCAATAGTAGAGAGATAACCGGTAATCAGTGGGATAAGAAAGTTAGCAACGCCCCCCATCATCATATATATACTGGTGACTTTAGCTTTACTCTTAGGGAAAAATTCCGACATTACCGATACACCTAATTGTAAAATACCTCCAGCAGCGGAAAAACCAATCACGAAGGCGCCAGCATTACAGATCAGTGGAGAGGGATACAGATAAATTGCCGCAGCGGTGAGTGTCGCCAGCCCGGCATTGAAAACATTGGCCCAGATGGGGCGAACCATTTTTTTCAGCAATGCGGCAAAAATAAACACGCAAACCAACGATCCCATACTGTAATAAGAGATGGTTTTCAGCGCGTCGGATTCCGCCATTCCGGCGAAGGCCATCGCATATTTAGGCATCCAGACCACAATCACATAGAAGGTTGAGAACGCGGCGACGCCAAATAAAACGGAAGCTACGCCTTCCAGCCAGACGAGGGGAGTACTGTTCATCTGGGGTAATTCTTTCGCAATACTGGCATCGACAAGTTGGCTGGGAAAACGGCTTTTCAACAGCATCAACGTGATGAGGACGAAAAGGATACCGGGGATTACCACCGCGTAGCCGTACCAGATATGGTTGACTAACAAGGCGCTGACAATAAGGGGATAAATCATTTGCCCAAAAGAGACCATCGCTTTAACCAGAATAACTGCCGAGCCCGATGCTTTGGGAAAACACTCCATTAATGCAGGGTATCCGCCGGTATCCAGCGCGGAGTTCGCCACGCCGACACACACCGCTAATATGAAAGCGATCATCAGATTAGGACTGGCGGGAATACCGAAGAAAAACAGCATATATAGTACGGCGCCAAGCAGTATTATTGCCCGACGGCCAAATTTATCGGACAGTACGCCAAAGAATAAAATACTGACCAGACGGCCAAGACCAATGCCAGAGATTAAATAGGCGATACCGGCACTATCCGTGGAGAATTTCTGTGCAAGGGAGGTCATGTTCTGGGCTAGTGTAATAACACTCATGCCGTGGAGAAAGTAACTAAAATAAATGCAGATAACAGCCAGCAAATATGGCATGTTGCGAGCCTTGTTCTGAGACATTTGTTCACAGCTCCTTGCTGATGGTTTGATTCAATGTCCTGCTTATTACTGCTTTACTACATGCAGCGATTGTTCAGTAACACTATAAGTCGGTACTGTCGTTATATGTACATAACATGGCGTTTAAAATGCCAGGTTTATTGCATTGATAGCATTTCATTTGTTAGCCGGGAAATATAAAAATTGCTGCGAATTTGTTGTTTAATACATATAACTCGTGATGCTCATCGCAATTTTTCTGATAAGTGTGAAGATAATGAATAATAATTAACACGAAAATTACATTTTTTGTTTCCCGGTGATAATGGCTAACGTTTTATTTTGCATAGCAAGGCAATAATATTGCAACTGGCACGCTAACATTTATTGCGCAGTTGACGCTGCTTCAGCGTGATGTTGTGATTCAGCCCGACTTCGGTAGCCGATGAACAGTGCGAGGAGAAATCCCGTTGCGGCGATACCGGTATCAAACCACATAATATGTGCAATGCTCATTTCTGAAATCCGCGCTGTGATCAACGGAATAGTGAACGTCGCGATACTGCCGGCGCTGTAATAAATGCCGGTCGCTTTACCTTTCTCCTGTGGAAAACGGGCCGCCATCAGCGTCAGGCCGATTTGTACTACGCCACCGGCGGAAGAGAATCCAATGACGAATGCGAAGATCATAACAACATAGGCCTGAGGATGCAGGCAGACCGTCAGAAGCGCAATAAAAGAGATAAAGGTATAAAACATCAATAATGTGGTAGAGCGAATTGTTTTTCTGACCAGCGGGGCGGTTATAAAAACGCACAGTAGCGAGCCGCAGGTATAAATACTTAACAGTTTGATGGATTGGGTATACGACATTCCTGCGACGAACTGTCCATACTGCGCCAGCCACTGGCTGATAAGGTAAAAGGTTGCCATCGAGATATAGCCATAAAGGGTGTAGCTGATCAGATCGATGAGGGAGCAATGATGTACGCCTGCAACAGGCGCTTGCGAGATTTTGGGTTTCAATATCCGACCAGGATAGGGTGGAAAAGGGCAGCGTAATAAAAACAGAGCATTAATAAGCATGATCGCCCCGGCAAGCAGGAAGGACCAGCCAAACCACATATTAGCCCAGACTAATAAACTGATAATAATGGGCAACAAGAATTGCCCGCCAGAGACAAATGCTTTGATCAGAATATTTGCCGTACTGGGGGAGCGAGGGAAGGCTTCCATCAAACTGGGATAGGTACCTGCATCTAAAAAACTGTTGGCCATACCCGCTAAAAAGCCACAGGCATAAGCGACAAAAATCGTCTGAGCATAAAGAATGCCAATGAAAAAAATCAGGTAACAGGCGGTCCCCAGAATGATAAAAGGACGGCGACCAAAGCGATCGGAAAGCATACCGGCGATTAACAAAACGCTTAGTCGGCCAATACCAAGCGAAGAGATCACAATAGATACGCCTGCGGCACTGGTATGCCATTGCTGTTCAAGCGATGACATGTTCAGGCTCATCAGGATAACCCCCATGCCATGTACAAAGTAATTAAAATACAACCCTACAGCGGTAGGGAAATAACGATTTTTCATATTATCTGACTCAGAGATGCCGCCTGAACGTTACAGTGGTATACACAGGCAGGAAGCATATTGGATAGGGTGACAAGTCAATGTCGTGATTGTGTGGCTTTCTATCCGGTATCAATACGATGCGGCGATAAAGTTTACGTCTAACACAGCCGCTCCAGATCATGTGCGAAAAGTTCGGCAGCAACAGATTGATAAATTTTCCACTCGATAAAATCCCCCTCTGTATAAATGGACTGAAAAGAAGATAAATCAGGGAAGTAACGCATTGTATTATTGCCGATGCGGTTATTTATTTTGTCAACAATGGCGTTAATTCGTCGCTGTCTCCTGGCTTTCATTTCCTTTAGCCTGGCAATGATTTCTGGAGAGATGGGTATGTCGCCAGCTTCCCATCGTTGCCAGGTTGCCGAATTATTATCCTGGGTGATATAGATTGTGCATTCTTCAATCGTCATATCAAAAATACGCCGTAGTGCTTGTAGTTCTAACGCGTTCATCATTTTTTAGGCTTTTATATGAAAAAAGTGATGCTATAAATAGCACCACCGACACCGTTTCGACTTGAACAGAATCACACTATTTTGTGCAATATTATTTGTTCGTTGCAGATATCGCGGTGTTGAAGGGAAACGGGAGCTGGCTTATGTAACAATGCAGCGAAAAAAGTGACTAGTCCTGATATAGGTTGACAGTTTTTTGTCTGTAAAACGCCTGATGAACATCATCGGGCGTTTTGTATTT
>NZ_JBGDTY010000016.1:0-142682 GCF_046552515.1 Salmonella sp. SAL00653 | reverse complement strand
GATGCCAGCCTGACGAAAAAAGGTATCGTTAAGTTAAGCAGCGCCACGGACAGTGACAGCGAAGCGCTGGCAGCCACGCCAAAGGCGGTCCATGCTGTCATGGACGAGGTACAGACCAAAGCGCCGCTGGACAGTCCGGCACTGACTGGTACGCCAACAGCACCAACTCCGGAAACCGCAGCTGCAGGTATTGAAATTGCCACGGCAGCGTTTGTGGCTGCGAAAGTGGCGCAGTTGGTTGGTTCTGCGCCGGAAACGCTGGACACGCTGAAAGAACTGGCTGACGCGCTGGGTAACGATCCGAACTTTGCCACCACTGTACTGAATAAACTGGCGGGCAAGCAGCCGCTGGACGATACACTGACGGCGCTGTCAGGAAAAAGCGTTGACGGTCTTATCGAATACGTTGGTTTACGGGAAACCATAAATCACGCCGCCGATGCATTACTAAAATCACAGAACGGTGGCGATATTCCGGAAAAGCCGCTGTTTGTACAAAATATCGGAGCGCTCCCTGCATCAGGTACGGCTGTTGCAGCGAACAGACTGGCATCACGCGGCGCGCTTCCGGCACTGACTGGTGCGACAAGAGGCAGCGATAGCGGCCTGATAATGGGCGAGGTCTACAACAATGGCTATCCGACGCAATACGGAAATATTTTACGTCTGACCGGAACTGGTGATGGGGAAATCCTCATTGGCTGGAGCGGGACAAACGGTGCGCCAGCGCCCGCATATATTCGCAGTCATCGAGATACCGCCGATGCTGAGTGGTCCGAACGGGCGATGCTCTACACCTCACTAAATCCGCCACCGAATTCGTATCCAGTAGGTGCGGCGATAGCATGGCCGTCTGATGCTACCCCAGCCGGTTACGCCCTGATGCAGGGGCAATCGTTTGATAAATCTGCTTACCCGTTACTGGCTATAGCGTATCCGTCCGGCATTATCCCTGACATGCGGGGCTGGACAATAAAGGGTAAGCCCATCAGTGGACGTGCTGTACTGTCGCAAGAAATGGACGGCAACAAATCGCACAGTCACAGCGCCAGAGCGCAGGATACTGACTTAGGGACAAAATCTACCTCATCCTTTGATTACGGCACGAAATCGACCAATACCACGGGCAATCATACTCACCAGTTCGGCGGTTATATCAATTCATACTGGGGAGATTCCAATCACACCTCATTTCAGCCTGGAGGTGGTGCATGGACACAGGCCGCTGGCGACCATGCACATACAGTTTATATCGGAGGACATGAGCACACCATGTATATAGGTCCACACGGACACGTCGTTATTGTGGACGCAGACGGTAATGCGGAAACCACGGTTAAAAACATTGCATTTAACTACATAGTGAGGCTGGCATAATGACTTTTAAAATGAGCGAACAGGCGCAGACAATTAAAATTTTCAATCTGCGTTCAGATACTAACGAATTTATTGGTGCAGGTGATGCGTATATTCCGCCGCACACAGGACTACCGGCAAACTGTACTGATATCGCCCCTCCTGATATTCCCGCCAGTCATATTGCTATATTTGACGCTGAAACCCAGACATGGAGTTTGCATGAGGATCACCGCGGCGAGATGGTTTACGACACAACAACCGGCAATCAGGTTTATATCTCCGCTCCTGGTCCGTTGCCCGAAAATGTCACATCAGTTTCACCAGGTGGTGAATACCAGAAATGGGATGGTAAGGCTAAGGTCTGGGTAAAAGACGAAGCGGCTGAAAAAGCAGCGCAGCTTCGTCAGGCGGAAGAAACCAAAAGCCGTCTTTTGCAAATGGCATCTGAAAAAATCGCGCCATTGCAGGATGCAGTTGATCTTGGAATCGCAACAGATGATGAGAAAGCGCGGCTCGACGAATGGAAAAAATATAGGGTGCTGGTAAACCGGATGGATACAGCCGCCCCTGACTGGCCGGAAAGACCAGCCAGCCAGTAGGCGTTACTGTGGTAATGCAGGCCACCTGATTGCTGTGAAGGTGGCCTCATCTGAAACACCTGTTAAGTCCAGCGATTTAAGAACATTGATATAATTCATCGGCAGAATCAAAGCTGCTTTATTTTCATCACTGATAATCCCCAGCGTTAATTCTATGCGCCAGTCCTTAATGGCATTATCTGAATCGTTAAGTAATTTCTGCCGGGTGACTTCTGCCTGCCAAAATTGAACGCCGGGCGTTGATACCGGATGATCTGGTCATCGTGGAAAGCGACCCTGAAAAAATCGACACTTAGCTGTAAAATGACAGTCCCGCCATCCGGTCATCATAACGGATTTTTCTTCTGCACCTTCTGAAGCCCGCCATGGCAGGACGACCATGAATCCGCCGATAACCTTATTGTGAAATTAAGACCAGGAAGAGATGATGTCTGTCGGACAGATACTATATGTAAATTTATAAAGGTTTTTTGTTATGCCCTTTCATATTGGAAGCGGATGTCTTCCCGCCATCATCAGTAACCGCCGCATTTATCGTATTGCCTGGTCTGATACCCCCCTGAAATGAGTTCCTGGGAAAAAATGAAGGAATTTTTTTGCTCAACGCACCAGACTGAAGCGCTGGAGTGCATCTGGACGATTTGTCACCCGCCGGCCGGAACGACGCGGGAGGATGTGGTCAGCAGATTTGAACTGCTCAGGACGCTCGCGTATGACGGATGGGAGGAAAACATTCATTCCGGCCTGCACGGGGAAAACTACTTCTGTATTCTGGATGAAGACAGTCAGGAGATATTATCAGTCACCCTGGATGACGTCGTGAACTATACCGTAAATTGCCAGGGGTACAGTGAAACACATCACTTAACCATGGCAACAGAACCGGGAGTGGAACGCACAGATATAACTTACAACCTAACCAGTGATATTGATGCTGCGGCCTATCTGGAGGAATTGAAACAGAATCCAATTATAAATAATAAAATAATGAATCCGGTAGGGCAGTGTGAGTCATTAATGACTCCTGTAAGCAATTTTATGAATGAAAAAGGGTTCGATAATATTCGTTGTCGAGGTATATTTATCTGGGATAAACCAACAGAGGAAATACCAATAAATCATTTTGCAGTGGTTGGAAATAAAGAAGGAAAAGACTATGTGTTTGATGTTTCAGCCCATCAGTTTGAAAATAGAGGTATGAGTAATCTGAATGGCCCATTAATTCTTTCAGCAGATGAATGGGTTTGTAAATATAGAATGGCAACAAGAAGGAAACTTATTTATTATACTGATTTTAGTAATTCAAGTATAGCAGCTAATGCCTATGATGCATTACCACGAGAATTAGAATCAGAATCTATGGCAGGGAAAGTTTTTGTTACATCACCGAGATGGTTTAATACCTTTAAAAAGCAAAAATATTCCTTAATAGGTAAAATGTAAGCGCACCGTGGAGGGCGTCTGTCAGAACCCTGTCAATCCGGCGATGATAGTGTCCACTTAAATTTTGATGGACACTATCACAGATGACAGAGTCCACAGCCCGGCGCAAACACGGCTGTCGGTCAGGAAAGAGAAAAGCCAGTCGCTGTACGACTGGATACAGGCGCAGTTGAAAACGTTGTCGGTGCATGCGGAGATGGCGAAGGAGTTCGGTTACATGCTGAAGCAGTGTGATGCGTTGAGCGTGTCCTCTGCGGCGACGGTCGGGTGGAGATCGACAACAACATCTGTGAAAACGCCTTACGGTGCGTGGCGCTGGGCCGACGTAACTATCTGTTCTTCGGCTCAGACAGGAGCGGCGAGGCAGCGGCGATCATCTATAGCCTGCTGGGTACGTGCAAACTAAACGACGTGGAGTCCGAGGCATGGTTACGCGACGTGCTGTGGAAAATCAGCGACTGGTCATCGAACCGGGTGCACGAACTGCTGCCCTGGAACCTCGAAACCGTAAAATAATCCTTACGCTACGTCCTAAACGGGACGCTTACTGAGTTATGAGGGTGAGGTGGTTTTCTTGATGAGCATCTGAACGCCGGTTTGTGGGATAGGGCAGGTGGGACGGATTCGGGACAGTCATCCGTTTTTAACTATTGGCATGGATTGGTATCTTTTCGCATCATGGGACGTGTGAGCGCAGGTATGACGCGGTATGTTATTGACTTAGAATGTGGTTCCAGGAACTGGCGCATCCATACCCGAGCAGTTTCCGGTGTCAGTGCCAGCGGGCGACGATCGTGAATGTCTACCAGACCTTTATCGGCTGCGGAGGTAACAATCAGAAATCCCTCTGCTTCATCACCGCGCTCAAACGGCGTACTGCCAATGGCAGCCATGAATATCGGCTTCCCGTCCTTTCTGTGAATGAAATACGGCTGTTTTTTGTCGCCTTCCTTCTTCCACTCGAACCATCTATCGGCAAAACAGATAGCCCGGCCATGCTGCCATAGTGGCTTAAACATTCTGCTGGAGGCCGCTGTCGCGACACGGGCGTTAATAAGTGGAGCTTTATCCCACCATCCGGGAGCGTAACCCCAAATCACCGGGTCGAGATGTAATTGCTCGTCGCGTTCGCTCAATAGCAGGACTTTAGTCCCGGGCGCCACGTTATACCGGCCTATAGGCTGAGGGTCATAAGCAATATTACGATCGGCTTCGTCGGCCAGATATGCCAGATATTCTTCACGGGTCTGTGCTTGTGCAAAGCGTCCACACATATGAAACCGCCAGTCGTCAGGCTGAAAGTATAGGGCAGGGGGAAAATGTGGCGCGCTCCGGTAATGATTTACAGGGAATTTATACAGTAATTCGAAATGAAAATTTGTGTATTGATGAATTCCGAAACTGAGCAGTGAGCAAACTGATGAATCAATCGCAAATTGCGTCGAATCTCGACGGCTTTATTCCCCAGTTTCACCCCATAGCTTCCCCGTAGGAAATTGAGCCATAAAAAAAACAGCCCTGACAGGCTGGTTTTTAAGGGGAATTTTGGTCGGCACGAGAGGATTTGAACCTCCGCCCCCCCATGTTGGCGGTAGCCTGAATAATTATCTTGGTAAAGGTTAACTATCATAAAATGGTACACCAGTCTTTCCAGGAGGAGGAGTGTAAAGGTTTTGGCTCATAAACACCGTCATAGTAAAGACCACAAATACTGCAATCTTCATTTTTATATTTATCATTGAATGCTAAGGTAAGCTTGTCATAGACATCAATATTTGATTGCCATTCAGGTGAGGTATTCATTGAATCATAAATTAATACTTTTTTCACTTCACTATCATAGCCTACAATGCACTCTGCATGTAGACATTCCGAGCCAAGTGAAGGCCTGATCAACATCAGTGGTCCATGGTTTTGTAATTCGTAAGAAATAAAACTCTCAAAGTCATCTTCTACAGTACTATTGAAAACTTCTGCCTGTAAAGCTTCTTTAATGTTTGTAAAAAGAGAGGATTCAGGTATTTTTTGCACATTCATTTCTTTTAATAAATTCTCACATTCTATTATATCAATACCCTCTAATATATTATTAAACGCTTGATTATCAGAAGTGATGTCCTCTAATGCACTATAATTATTGCCATCTCTGGATTTGATAACATTTAATGAGCAAACCCAGCAATTATTGTAGAGGGTGTTGCCTGTGGTATCAAACTGGCTTTGAAAGTTACGATGGTGAATAATCTGACCCTGAGGAGTTGCTGTATTACTTCTGTAAACGCTGCCTAAACTATTTTGAATGTGTCTTAACATAATATACTCGCCGAATAGTAATTTTGTTAATGTAATTATATACCACAGTGTGGATATTAATACAATTCTTTTGTTGTTAATTATTATTTATGAAATTAATTAAAAGTGAATAAGTTAGAGGTGTTTGTTGGCCTTAAAATTACATTTGTTGAGGGGGCTTATATGATATGTTTTTATTGTATTGTCGCATTTTTCTTAAGCTGAATCCGGATTTTGGGAGGTGGCTAAATGTAAATGACGTGGTTTAAGATAAATCTATTTTTAATAAGCTATCTGTTCAAATTTTCGCGATCGCTTTTGTTGGTATCACTATTCAAGCAGTTTGCCTGCATCGGCTTCACCCTCACTTCGGCATCAGGGAAAATCTGGTGCACCTGCTTCGTCAGTTCGGCCAGAATGATCTCGCTGGCCCCTTCGAGTCCTTCAACATTACGCTTGTCATAAACCAGTTCTACGAACATACGTGTTTCGCTAATAACTGTTTATATATACAGTATTTTTGCTTTGGCGGTTTTGTCTGTCAAGGCATGAACCACTTGTTTTTAAATTTTGGGGAACATACTGCGGGCGTGTTTGTTATCGATTTTCCCTGCAGGGCTGATGGGGTCTGGCGTTGACTAAAATTATGTGTGGGGCATGGATGGGGCAAAAGTGGTCTGTGAAGTTCGTTAAAGTTCGTTAATCAAGCTTCATCTCGATCTCGCTCATCCCTTGTTTAAAGCGCTCCTGGACGATCTTTATCGATTTTAAAAACTATGAGTACATATTATAAAAATGTAGCAAATAGGCCGTTTGTGCCTGAAAAGATGAACATTCTGCGTAGCGCGATTTGCGCAACAGGAATAGACTGGAGTCGACACTCTACACAAAGATGCGAAAGGTTTTTTATGACACAACAGCCACAAGCCAAATACCGCCATGACTATCGCGCGCCGGATTACCAGATTACTGATATTGACTTGACCTTTGACCTCGATGCCGAAAAAACCGTGGTCACCGCAATAAGCCAGGCTGTTCGTCATGGCGCGCCTGATGCGCCTCTTCGCCTTGATGGGGAAGATTTAACGCTGGTATCTATCCACGTCAACGATGCGCCGTGGGCAGCATATAAGGAAGAAGAGGGCGCGCTTATCATCAGCGACCTGCCAGAGCGTTTTACGTTACGCATTGTCAACGAGATAAGTCCGGCGGCGAATACGGCGCTGGAAGGATTGTACCAGTCCGGCGATGCGCTCTGTACCCAGTGTGAAGCGGAGGGCTTCCGCCATATTACCTGGTATCTTGACCGCCCGGACGTACTGGCGCGATTTACCACCAAAATTATTGCCGATAAAAGCAAATATCCGTTCCTGCTCTCCAATGGCAACCGTGTTGCGCAGGGTGAACTGGAGAATGGCCGTCACTGGGTTCAGTGGCAAGATCCGTTCCCGAAACCGTGTTATCTGTTTGCGCTGGTGGCCGGTGATTTTGACGTGCTGCGCGATACCTTTACCACCCGCTCCGGGCGTGAAGTCGCGTTAGAACTGTACGTTGACCGTGGCAATCTGGATCGCGCGCCGTGGGCAATGACCTCGCTGAAAAATTCCATGAAATGGGATGAAACGCGTTTTGGGCTCGAATATGACCTCGACATCTATATGATTGTCGCGGTGGATTTCTTTAATATGGGCGCGATGGAGAATAAAGGTCTCAATATCTTTAACTCCAAATACGTGCTGGCGCGAACTGATACCGCGACGGATAAAGATTATCTCGATATTGAGCGCGTGATAGGCCATGAGTATTTCCACAACTGGACCGGCAACCGCGTCACCTGCCGCGACTGGTTCCAGTTGAGCCTGAAAGAGGGGCTAACCGTGTTCCGCGATCAGGAGTTTAGCTCTGATTTGGGGTCACGCGCGGTGAACCGCATCAGTAACGTGCGTACCATGCGCGGTTTACAATTCGCGGAAGACGCCAGCCCGATGGCGCATCCTATCCGCCCGGATAAAGTAATCGAAATGAATAACTTCTACACCCTCACCGTTTATGAAAAGGGTGCGGAAGTCATTCGCATGATCCACACGTTGCTGGGTGAGGAAAATTTCCAGAAGGGGATGCAGCTTTATTTTGAGCGCCATGACGGCAGCGCCGCGACGTGTGATGACTTCGTACAGGCGATGGAAGATGCTTCTAATGTCGATTTGTCCCATTTCCGCCGCTGGTACAGTCAGTCCGGCACGCCGATTGTAACGGTAAAAGATGATTATAATCCGGAAACCGAGCAGTACACGTTGACCATCAGCCAGCGTACTCCGGCGACGGCGGATCAGGCGGAGAAGCAGCCGCTGCATATTCCATTCGCCATTGAACTGTACGATAACGAAGGCAACGTCATTCCGTTGCAAAAAGGTGGTCATCCGGTCAATGCCGTGCTGAACGTCACGCAGGCGGAGCAGACATTTACCTTCGATAATGTCTACTTCCAGCCTGTTCCGGCCTTGCTGTGCGAGTTTTCAGCGCCGGTGAAACTGGAATATAAATGGAGCGATCAGCAGTTGACGTTCCTGATGCGCCATGCGCGCAATGATTTCTCCCGTTGGGATGCGGCGCAAAGCCTGCTGGCCACATACATTAAACTGAATGTGGCGCGTCATCAGCAGAGGCAACCGCTATCGCTTCCGGTGCATGTCGCTGATGCGTTCCGCGCAGTACTGTTGGATGAGAAAATCGATCCGGCGTTGGCCGCAGAAATTTTAACGCTGCCTTCGGCCAATGAAATTGCGGAGCTGTTTGAGGTCATTGACCCGATCGCCATTGCGCAAGTTCGTGAAGCGCTAACGCGTACGCTGGCGGCAGAACTGGCGGATGAGTTCTTAGCTATCTATAACGCCAATCATCTGGATGAGTATCGTGTTGATCACGGCGATATCGGTAAGCGCACGCTGCGCAATGCTTGCCTGCGCTTCCTGGCGTTCGGCGAGACGGAGCTGGCTAATACGCTGGTCAGCAAACAGTATCGCGACGCCAATAATATGACCGATGCGCTGGCGGCCCTGTCTGCTGCAGTGGCGGCGCAGTTGCCGTGCCGCGATATGCTGATGCAGGAGTATGACGATAAGTGGCATCAGGACGGCCTGGTGATGGATAAATGGTTTATCCTGCAATCCACAAGCCCGGCGGAAAATGTACTGGAAACCGTACGCGGCCTGCTCAAACACCGTTCTTTCAGTATGAGCAACCCGAACCGCATCCGTTCATTAATTGGCGCGTTTGCTGGCAGCAACCCGGCGGCGTTCCATGCGCAAGACGGTAGCGGATACCAGTTCCTGGTCGAAATGCTGACCGATCTGAATAGCCGTAACCCGCAGGTAGCATCTCGCCTCATTGAACCGCTGATTCGTCTGAAACGTTATGATGATAAGCGTCAGGAGAAAATGCGCGCGGCGCTGGAGCAGTTAAAAGGGCTGGAGAATCTTTCCGGCGATCTGTACGAGAAGATAACTAAAGCGTTAGCCTGACAGTATCCGTTATAAAGAGGTAAGACATGCCCGGTAAGCGTTAGCGCTGCCGGGTATTTTTTTGCCGGACGATGACGCTCGCTGGCGAAACGTGAAGTGAGAATGAAGGAAAACGATTGCTATTTATTGCCGTAGGTCAATTCCCTTTTGCCTTGTTATCGCCCATAATACGCCCCCGGTTTGCACACCGGGAATCCAGGAGAGTTCATGTACTATCCCTTCGTTCGTAAAGCCCTTTTCCAGCTCGATCCAGAGCGCGCTCATGAATTTACATTTCAACAATTACGCCGCATTACAGGTACGCCGCTGGAAGCGCTGGTGCGCCAGAAAGTACCGACAAAGCCGGTTACCTGCATGGGACTTACCTTTAAAAATCCACTGGGGTTGGCTGCCGGTCTGGATAAAGACGGGGAGTGCATCGACGCGTTAGACGCGATGGGGTTTGGCTCCCTGGAAATCGGCACCGTGACGCCGCGCCCACAGCCGGGTAACGATAAGCCGCGTCTTTTTCGTCTGGTGGATGCTGAAGGTCTGATCAATCGGATGGGCTTTAATAATCTGGGCGTCGATAACCTGGTCGAGAATGTTAAAAAAGCCCATTTTGATGGTATTCTGGGAATTAACATCGGTAAAAATAAAGATACGCCTGTCGAAAATGGCAAAGATGACTACCTGATTTGTATGGAAAAAGTCTATGCTTATGCGGGTTATATCGCCATTAATATTTCTTCGCCGAATACGCTAGGGCTACGTACGCTCCAGTATGGCGATGCGCTGGACGATCTGTTAACTGCCATTAAAAATAAGCAAAACGATCTTCAGGCGATCCACCATAAATATGTGCCGGTGGCAGTAAAGATCGCGCCGGATCTTTGTGAAGAAGAATTGATCCAGGTTGCCGATAGCCTGCTTCGTCATAATATTGATGGGGTGATTGCGACAAATACCACCCTCGATCGTTCTCTGGTACAAGGAATGAAAAATTGCCAGCAAACGGGGGGATTAAGTGGCCGGCCATTACAATTAAAAAGCACAGAAATTATTCGCCGTTTATCCCAGGAGTTAAAGGGACAATTGCCTATTATCGGCGTCGGCGGCATTGACTCAGTTATCGCCGCGCGCGAGAAGATAGCGGCAGGAGCTACGCTGGTACAAATTTATTCCGGCTTTATTTTTAAAGGCCCGCCATTGATTAAAGAAATCGTAACGCACATCTAAACTTTACCCTTTATCAGACAACCAGGGCTTTATTTCCGGCGCTGGTTGTTTTATATTTCTCCACTGTTGCTTATTTAGACATTTTAGGCTTTTATTATTGGGGTAATAAACGAAGCGGCAAAAGGACAATGCTGTTACGAGTTGCTTAAAAGCGGGAGAGAGGTAATGCGAATTAAACCTGACGATAACTGGCGCTGGTATTATGATGAAGAGCACGATCGTATGATGCTCGATCTCGCCAATGGTATGCTTTTTCGCTCGCGCTTCTCTCGTAAAATGCTTACGCCGGACGCGTTTTGCCCGACCGGTTTTTGTGTGGATGATGCCGCGCTCTATTTTTCCTTTGAAGAAAAATGCCGGGATTTCGAATTAACCAAAGAGCAACGCGCGGAGTTGGTATTGAATGCGCTGGTGGCGATTCGCTATCTCAAACCGCAGATGCCAAAAAGCTGGCATTTTGTAGCGCATGGCGAAATGTGGACCCCGGGAACGGGCGATGCCGCAAGCGTCTGGTTAAGCGATACGGCGGAACAGGTTAATTTGCTGGTCGTTGAGCCGGGAGAAAATGCCGCGTTGTGTCTGCTGGCACAGCCGGGCGTGGTGATAGCAGGCCGAACCATGCAGCTTGGCGATGCGATTAAAATTATGAACGACAGGCTGAAACCGCAGGTTCACTGTCACAGTTTCAGCCTTGAACAAGCGGTTTAATTTTCCAGTCGTAACGCGGTCTTAGGCACGCAGCTACAGCTCAGAATCGTACCATCGTCACCCATAGCCGATTTTTTCAGCGGACTTACTTCGCCTTCCAGCAAACGTATCCGGCAGCAACCACAGATACCATCCCGGCAAGAATACGGAATACGAATCCCCTGATTCTCCAACTGTTCCAGTAGTACCTGTTGATTATTCCCGCAGAAGGTTTGCCCCTGCCAGTCGATGGTTACACTCGCGTCCGGGTGTTTATCTGGCGTAACGCTGTCGTCGACCGTTGTGGCGCCATAAGCTTTTGCCGGAGCTGTCGCCAGAATCTCCACTTCATCGCCGACGCGAACGACGCCGCTATTGCGGGCAATCAGATTCTGACTGAAATCCACATCGCCATTGTCCTGGGCGGTACGAAAAGCTTGCAGTGTCGCCAGCGGTTCTCCGGAAGGATGTTTTTGCCCCTTTTCAGGGCTGACGGTTGTAAAAATACAGCGGCTACAGGGCTTCACGACGTCAAAAATCACATCGCCAATGCGAAGCACTTTCCAGCTATCTTCCTCCCAGGCCGCTACGCCGGAAACCACTAAGTTTGGGCGAAATTGTTCCATTTGTACGCCTGCCGGACAACGCTGTTGCAGATCGCGCAGCGAGGCTTCGTTGGTCAATAAATACGGGTAGCCATCGGCAAATCCCAGCGGCACCGCGTTATGTCGTTTGACCCGGCGCGTCAACTGCGGCCCAACCCAGCGCAACTGGACATCGCGGGAGAAAAAGCCGCTCAACCATTGATTAATCGCCGTCGGGGCGACGCGAGCGGTAAAATGGTTTCCCCAGACCTCGGTCGGCGCATCCTGCGGGGTGAAATCCGTAAAGCGAACCAGCGCGCTACTGCCGTCTGGCGCGGTCAAATGGAGGCCGTCGTGTAAGGGAGAAGGGGTAAAACGTACCATTTGTGGAAACTGGCGGGCGGTAATAAATGTGCCGTCAGGCTCGGTCACCATGAAGATGCGATCAAAAGCCAGGCCGCTGATATCTGCCAGCGCATGAGTCAGGCCAATGCCGCGCATGGATTTGACCGGATGAATAAAGAGCCGTGATAACGTCGCCACCGTACAGTCCCTCAAATGAAAATAAGCCTTCAACTTTATGACATGGGCGTGAGATTAGCTATAATGCGCAACAATTTTCTTAGCGTAAAAGTGACAATATGAATTCTCTGTTTGCCAGTACGGCCCGCGGGCTGGAAGAGCTGTTAAAAACTGAACTGGAAAAACTGGGCGCCGTAGGGTGTCAGGTTGTTCAGGGTGGGGTCCATTTTCAGGGCGACACGCGGCTTATTTACCAGAGCCTGATGTGGAGCCGCCTGGCCTCGCGTATTATCCTGCCGATGGGTGAGTGCAAGGTCTACAGCGATCTCGATCTTTACCTCGGCGTTCAGGCGATAAACTGGACAGAGATTTTTAATCTTGGCGCGACGTTTGCGGTGCATTTCAGCGGCCTGAACGACACCATCCGTAATAGTCAGTATGGCGCGATGAAAGTTAAAGACGCGATTGTCGATGCGTTTACGCGGAAAAATCTTCCGCGTCCAAATGTGGACCGCGAATCGCCGGACCTCCGTATTAACGTCTGGCTGAATAAAGAAACTGCCAGCATTGCGCTGGATCTCAGTGGTGATGGCCTGCACCTGCGCGGTTATCGCGATCGCACCGGGCTGGCGCCAATTAAAGAGACGCTGGCGGCAGCGATTGTTATGCGTTCCGGCTGGCAGCCAGGTACACCGCTGCTCGACCCTATGTGTGGTTCGGGGACACTGTTGATTGAGGCCGCGATGTGGGCGACCGATCGCGCGCCGGGACTGCACCGTGGTCACTGGGGATTTAGCGGCTGGGCGCAGCATGACGAGACTATCTGGCAGGAAGTGAAAGCCGAAGCGCAGACCCGGGCGCGTAAGGGACTGGCAGAGTATTCCTCTCATTTCTACGGTTCCGACAGCGATGCGCGTGTCATTGAGCGGGCGCGCAGCAACGCCCGTCGCGCCGGTATCGGGGAGCTTATCACCTTTGAAGTGAAAGATGTGGCGCAACTGAGTAATCCATTGCCGAAAGGCCCGTATGGTACGGTGATCAGTAACCCGCCTTACGGCGAACGTCTGGACAGCGAACCGGCGCTGATTGCGTTGCACAGCCTGCTGGGCCGTACCATGAAAAATCAGTTTGGCGGCTGGAACCTGTCGCTGTTCAGCGCTTCGCCCGATCTGCTGGGCAGCCTGCAATTACGTGCCGACAAACAGTTTAAAGCCAAGAATGGCCCGCTGGACTGCGTGCAGAAAAACTATCATATTGCGGAAACCACGGCGGACAGTAAGCCGGCGACGGTGGCGGAAGATTACGCTAATCGCCTGCGTAAAAATCTTAAAAAGCTGGAGAAATGGGCGCGCCAGGAAGGGATTGAATGCTATCGCTTGTATGATGCCGACCTGCCGGAATATAACGTGGCGGTAGACCGTTACGGCGACTGGGCGGTGATTCAGGAATATGCGCCGCCGAAAACGGTGGATGCGCAAAAAGCGCGGCAGCGTCTGTTCGATATTATTGCGGCAACCTTGTCAGTGCTCGGTATTCCGCCGAATAAACTGGTGTTAAAAACCCGTGAACGGCAAAAAGGAAAAAACCAGTATCAGAAAATGAGCGAGAAGGGCGAGTTCCTTGAGGTCAGCGAATATAATGCGCGCTTATGGGTAAATCTGACGGATTATCTCGACACCGGTCTGTTCCTCGATCACCGTATTGCCCGCAGAATGCTGGGAGAAATGAGCAAAGGCAAAGATTTCCTGAATCTCTTTTCTTATACCGGCAGCGCCAGCGTACATGCGGGTCTGGGCGGCGCGCGCAGCACCACAACGGTGGATATGTCCCGCACCTATCTGGAGTGGGCCGAACGTAATTTGCGTCTGAACGGACTGAGCGGCCGCGCGCATCGCCTGATTCAGGCCGACTGCCTGGGCTGGCTGCGCGAGGCGAATGAACAGTTCGATTTGATCTTTATCGATCCGCCGACGTTCTCTAACTCAAAACGTATGGAAGAGTCGTTTGATGTTCAGCGCGATCATGTCGCGTTAATGAAAGATTTAAAACGCCTGCTGCGTAAAGGCGGCACCATCATGTTCTCAAATAATAAGCGCGGATTCCGTATGGATCTGGAAGGGCTGGCTGAGCTGGGGCTTACCGCACAAGAAATTACGCAAAAAACGCTTTCCCCGGATTTTGCCCGTAACCGTCAGATCCATAACTGCTGGCTGATCCGCGCCGCCTGAAAGGAAAAGTAAATGTCATTAATCAGTATGCATGGCGCATGGCTGTCGTTCAGCGACGCGCCGCTTCTCGATAACGCAGAGTTGCATATCGAAGATAACGAACGCGTCTGTCTGGTGGGGCGTAACGGCGCCGGGAAATCCACCTTGATGAAGATCCTCAACCGCGAACAGGGTCTGGACGATGGGCGTATTATTTATGAACAGGATCTGATCGTCGCGCGTCTGCAACAGGACCCGCCCCGTAATATTGCGGGTAGCGTCTATGACTTTGTCGCCGAAGGTATCGAAGAACAAGCGGAATACCTCAAGCGCTATCATGAGATTTCCCGTCTGGTGATGACCGATCCCAGCGAGAAAAACCTCAATGAAATGGCGCGCGTACAGGAACAGCTCGATCATCATAATCTGTGGCAGCTGGAAAACCGTATTAATGAAGTGCTGGCGCAGCTTGGACTCGATCCTAACGCCGCGCTGTCGTCGCTCTCCGGCGGCTGGCTGCGTAAAGCCGCGCTGGGTCGGGCGCTGGTCAGCAATCCGCGCGTATTGTTACTGGATGAACCGACTAACCATCTGGATATCGAAACTATCGACTGGCTGGAAGGGTTTCTGAAAACCTTTAACGGAACGATTATTTTTATATCTCACGATCGTTCGTTTATTCGCAATATGGCAACCCGCATTGTCGATCTCGATCGTGGCAAACTGGTCACCTATCCGGGAAATTACGATCAATACCTGCTGGAGAAAGAAGAAGCGCTGCGCGTAGAAGAATTACAAAACGCGAAATTTGATCGCAAACTGGCGCAGGAAGAAGTCTGGATTCGCCAGGGTATCAAGGCGCGCCGCACCCGTAATGAAGGGCGCGTGCGGGCGTTAAAAGCGATGCGTCGTGAACGCAGCGAGCGCCGGGAAGTGATGGGCACGGCGAAGATGCAGGTCGAAGAGGCGACGCGCTCCGGTAAAATCGTTTTTGAGATGGAAAACGTCGATTACCAGGTAGAAGGAAAACAACTGGTAAAAGATTTCTCCGCTCAGGTACAGCGCGGCGACAAGATTGCGTTAATTGGCCCGAACGGCTGCGGTAAAACCACGCTACTGAAACTGATGCTGGGACAGCTTCAGGCTGACAGCGGGCGCATCCACGTAGGAACGAAGCTGGAAGTCGCCTACTTCGATCAGCATCGCGCCGAACTGGATCCGGAAAAAACCGTGATGGATAACCTTGCGGAAGGCAAGCAAGAGGTGATGGTAAACGGTAAGCCGCGCCATGTACTGGGCTATTTGCAGGACTTCCTGTTTCACCCCAAACGGGCGATGACACCCGTCCGCGCGCTTTCCGGCGGCGAACGTAACCGTCTGTTGCTGGCGCGACTGTTCCTCAAGCCGAGCAATCTTTTAATTCTCGATGAACCAACGAACGATCTTGACGTCGAAACGCTGGAACTATTAGAAGAATTAATTGATGGCTATCAGGGCACGGTACTACTGGTCAGCCACGATCGGCAATTTGTCGATAATACCGTGACGGAATGCTGGATTTTTGAGGGCGGCGGCAAAATCGGACGTTATATCGGCGGCTACCATGATGCGCGCGCGCAGCAAGAGCAGCATCTGGCGACGAAACAGCCGATGGCGAAAAAAAATGAGGAAGTTATTGCCCCTAAAGCAGAAATTGTAAAACGTGGCAGTAGCAAACTAAGCTATAAACTGCAGCGCGAGCTGGAGCAGTTACCCGGTCAGCTTGAAGACCTGGAAGCGAAGCTGGAAGCGCTACAGGCGCAGGTTGCGGATGCGGCCTTTTTTAGCCAACCCCATGAGCAAACGCAAAAAGTTCTGGCCGATTTAAGTCAGGCGGAGCAAGAACTTGAGCAAGCCTTCGAACGTTGGGAGTATCTTGAAGGCCTGAAAAACGGGGCATAACGAAAGGAGCGCCTATGTGTGAACATCACCATGCTGCGAAGCACATATTGTGCCCGCAATGCGACATGCTGGTGGCTTTACCCCGCCTCTCGCATGGGCAAAAAGCAGCATGTCCACGATGCGGCGCAACGTTAACGACCGAGTGGGACGCGCCCCGGCAGCGTCCTACCGCCTATGCGTTAGCGGCACTATTTATGTTGCTGCTTTCTAACCTTTTTCCCTTCGTGAATATGAATGTCGCGGGCGTCACCAGCGAAGTCACGCTTCTGGAAATCCCCGGCGTCATGTTTTCTGAAGATTACGCCAGCCTCGGCACGTTCTTTTTATTATTTGTCCAACTGGTGCCGGCATTTTGCCTGGTGACCATTCTATTACTTGTCAACCGCGCCTGTTTGCCGTTGTCGGTAAAAAAAACGCTGGCAAGGATCTTTTTCCTCCTCAAATCGTGGGGAATGGCGGAAATATTTCTCGCCGGGGTGTTGGTCAGTTTTGTTAAGCTGATGGCTTACGGCGATATCGGCATCGGCAGCAGTTTTATTCCCTGGTGCTTATTTTGTCTCGTTCAACTGCGGGCGTTCCAGTGTGTCGATCGCCGCTGGTTGTGGGATGATATCGCCCCGCAGCCTGCAGTGGCGCAGCCGTTAACGCCGGGGATTACCGGTATCCGGCAGTCTTTGCGTTCTTGCGCCTGCTGTACGGCGATCCTGCCTGCGGAGAGTCTCGTCTGTCCGCGTTGCCATACGAAAGGCTATGTCCGGCGTAAAAACAGTTTGCAGTGGACGCTGGCGTTATTATTTACCTCGATCATGCTTTATCTGCCCGCCAATATTTTGCCGATTATGATTACCGACTTACTGGGCTCGAAAATGCCGTCGACCATTCTGGCTGGCGTGATTTTGCTGTGGAGCGAGGGGGCTTATCCGGTGGCGGCGGTTATCTTTCTCGCCAGTATTATGGTGCCGACGCTAAAAATGATCGCCATTGCCTGGCTTTGTTGGGATGCGAAAGGCCACGGTAAGCGCGACAGTGAACGGATGCATTTTATTTATGAAGTAGTGGAGTTTGTGGGGCGCTGGTCAATGATTGATGTCTTTGTCATTGCCGTACTCTCTGCGCTGGTGCGTATGGGAGGGTTAATGAATATTTATCCTGCGATGGGTGCGTTGATGTTTGCTTTAGTCGTCATAATGACAATGTTTTCTGCGATGACCTTTGATCCGCGTCTGTCGTGGGATCGTGAGTACGAACCAGGCCATGAGGAGTCCTGATAGCATGGAACCTAAAAAAGGGGAAGCCAAAGTACAAAAGGTGAAAAATTGGTCGCCTGTCTGGATATTCCCGATTGTTACTGCGCTTATCGGAGCCTGGATTCTGTTTTATCACTACAGCCACCAGGGACCGGAAGTTACCTTAATCACCACCAATGCGGAAGGCATTGAAGGCGGAAAAACGACGATCAAAAGTCGCAGCGTGGATGTCGGCGTGGTTGAAAGCGCGACGCTGACTGACGATCTGACCCACGTACAAATCAAAGCGCGGCTCCATTCCGGTATGGAAAAGTTGCTGCATAAAGACTCGGTATTTTGGGTGGTAAAACCGCAGGTGGGGCGTGAAGGCATCAGCGGGCTTGGGACGCTGCTATCAGGTGCGTATATTGAACTACAACCAGGAAGTAAGGGCAGTCAGCCAGAAAGCTATCAGCTTCTTGACTCACCGCCGTTGGCGCCGCCCGATGCCAAAGGTATTCGTGTGATTCTGGACAGCAAAAAGGCCGGTCAGCTCAGTCCTGGCGATCCCGTTCTGTTCCGGGGCTATCGGGTAGGGTCCGTTGAAACCAGCTCTTTCGATCCGCAAAAACGGACAATGAGTTATCAGTTGTTCATTAAGGCGCCAAACGATCGGTTGGTCACCAGTAATGTCCGATTCTGGAAAGATAGCGGTATCGCTGTGGATCTGACATCGGCGGGAATGCGCGTGGAAATGGGATCGTTGACGACGTTGTTTGGCGGCGGCGTGAGTTTTGATGTGCCGGAAGGACTTGAGCAGGGGCAACCCGTCGCCGAAAAAACGGCGTTTAATCTCTACGACGATCAAAAAAGTATTCAGGATTCGCTGTACACCGATCATATCGATTACCTGATGTTCTTTAAAGATTCGGTGCGCGGATTACAACCCGGCGCGCCGCTGGAGTTCCGCGGTATTCGTCTGGGGACGGTAAGCAAAGTGCCTTTCTTTGCGTCTAATATGCGTCAGGTGTTTAACGACGATTACCGTATTCCTGTGCTGGTGCGCATTGAACCGAAGCGTCTGAAAGCGCAATTGGGAGAAAATGCGGATGTTGGCGCGCATTTGACGGAACTGCTTAAGCGCGGTTTACGCGCTTCGCTTAAAACCGGTAACCTGGTGACCGGGGCGCTGTATGTCGATCTGGACTTTTATCCTAAGGAGCCACCGATTACCGGGCTACGCGAATTTGATGGTTATGAAATTATTCCCACCGTCAGCAGCGGTCTGGCGCAAATTCAACAGCGACTGGTGGAAACGTTGGATAAGATCAACAACCTGCCGTTGAATCCGATGATTGAACAAGCGACTAATACGCTGTCTGAAAGCCAGCGTACTATGCGTCGGCTGCAAACCACGCTGGATAATATGAACAAGATTACCTCCAGTCAGTCGATGCAGCAGCTTCCGGCAGATATGCAAACGACGTTACGCGAACTTAACCGCAGTATGCAAGGCTTCCAGCCTGGATCGGCGGCGTATAACAAAATGGTGGCGGATATGCAGCGTCTCGATCAGGTGCTTCGTGAGTTACAACCGGTGTTGAAAACTCTGAACGAGAAGAGCAACGCGCTGGTATTTGAAGCGAAGGATAAAAAAGATCCTGAGCCTAAGAGGGCGAAACAATGAAAAAATGGCTAGTCGTGATAATGGCGTTCTGGCTGGCGTCATGTAGTTCCGGCGGAGAAAATAAAAGCTATTATCAGCTCCCGATAGCGCAAAGCGGTGTGCAAAGCACCGCAAGCCAGGGCAACCGTCTCTTATGGGTAGAGCAGGTTTCCGTACCTGACTATCTGGCAGGTAACGGCGTGGTGTATCAAACCAGTGATGTCCAGTATGTGATTGCCAATAACAATCTGTGGGCCAGCCCGCTGGACCAGCAATTGCGTAACACGCTGGTGGCGAATCTTAGCGCCCGGCTTCCTGGCTGGGTCGTCGCTTCCCAGCCGTTGGGAACCACCCAGGATACGTTGAACGTTACCGTAACCGGATTCCATGGACGTTACGATGGTAAGGTTATCGTCAGCGGGGAGTGGTTATTAAACCACAACGGACAACTGATTAAGCGGCCTTTCCATATCGAAGCCAGCCAGCAGAAAGATGGCTATGATGAGATGGTCAAAGTACTGGCAAGCGCATGGAGTCAGGAAGCAGCCGCTATCGCAGATGAGATAAAGCGCCTTCCCTGAGATAAAAGTAATGTAAATTTAACCGCTTCAGGTCGTGCGCCTGAGGCGGTTTTTTTATTTTTGACGCCGGAAAAATAGTTGTTATGGCTCACATTTTTTGTACAAATGATTTACCGTATAGCTCACAAATATGACATTGGTGTGAATTTTGCGCATTGACGGGCGATCCATTTAGAGGTATTCGTGTAGTGTGATTGCACATTTTGTAATCACTGTTTTCTTTTCCACCAGATACAAATATGAGGGAAACGAGGCATGAAGAGACAAAAACGAGATCGCCTGGAACGGGCACATCAACGTGGATATCAGGCCGGCATCGCCGGACGATCAAAAGAAATGTGTCCCTATCAGACGCTGAATCAACGGTCATACTGGTTGGGAGGTTGGCGACAAGCCATGGAGGACAGGGCGGTAATGGCCTGATTCTGTCTCTTTAGAAAAAGAAACCTCCGCAGTGCGGAGGTTTCGCCTTTATTGGCTTTGCAAGCATAATACCGATAGCGCGGAATATCAATTCAACACTTAGAACGCGGAAGTATCCTGGAACAAACCGACTTTCAAATCGTGTGCGGTATAGATCAGACGACCATCCACCAGAACCTCACCGTCCGCCAGGCCCATGATCAGGCGACGGTTTACGATACGTTTGAAATGAATGCGATAGGTGACTTTCCTGGCTGTCGGCAGAACCTGGCCGGTAAATTTCACTTCGCCCACGCCCAGAGCGCGGCCTTTGCCTTCGCCGCCCAACCAGCCCAGGTAGAATCCCACCAATTGCCACATAGCATCCAGACCCAGACAACCGGGCATCACCGGATCGCCGATAAAGTGGCATCCGAAGAACCATAGATCCGGATTGATATCCAGCTCGGCTTCGACATAGCCTTTGTCGAAATTGCCGCCCGTTTCGGTCATCTTAACGACGCGGTCCATCATCAGCATGTTCGGTGCAGGGAGTTGCGGCCCTTTAGCGCCAAACAGTTCACCACGACTAGAGGCAAGAAGGTCTTCTTTTGTATAGGATTCGCGTTTATCTACCATGTTTTATGTAAACCTTATTTTATTGAAGCACGCAGGATAGCTAACACGTGTACGCTGAACAAGTCCGATCAGTTCGGAATAAAAGCGTTCAGCCAACGTAATGGCCACGGGAAACGATGACGGCCTTCCTGTTGCGTCGCCTGCGCGATACGCTCCTGGATAGTCTGCATCAACGTCGTTTGACCTTCGCCATCCCACACCAGATTTAACAGTAGCGGTAAGGCGTCGGTCACGTCGTCTACCGCCCAGATAGTGAACTTCTCTTCTTTAACCGCTTGCAGCAGTTCAGATTTAAGACTGAGATGGCGGACATTGGCGGCAGGGATAATCACGCCCTGTTTACCGTTTAATTCCCGCTGCTCGCAGATGGCGAAGAAACCTTCAATTTTTTCGTTTAGCCCGCCCACCGGTTGCGCGCGACCAAACTGATCGACCGAGCCGGTAATCGCAATATTTTGATTCACTGGCACATTGGCCAGCGCGCTGATGAGCGCACATAATTCCGCCATTGAGGCGCTATCGCCATCCACTTCGCTGTAGGACTGCTCAAAGGTTAACGAGGCAGAGAAGGGAATTTGTTGCTCCAGCTGCAACTCCGACATCAGGAAGGCCTGCATAATCATCATTCCCTTAGCGTGGATATTCCCGCCAAGTTCGGCCTTGCGCTCAATATCGTTAAATTCGCCATCGCCGATATGCACAACACAGCTAATTCGCGACGGTTCGCCAAAGGCGCGCGGATGCCCGGGAAATTCAATGACGGAAAGCGCATTGATTTGTCCAACGCGTTCGCCTTCGGTTTCAATCAGGATCTGCTCTTGCAGAATCTCATCCTGCATCCGTTCCGCCAGAAAGCCTTCTCGCCATTCGCGTCGGGCAAGCATCAGGCTGAGCGCTTCTGCGCCGCAGGTATCGCCTTCGCATAAAGGCGATGCCTCCTTAAACTGGCGGGCTATCCACAGTGGGCAAAGAGGCAGCGTATCCTGTTCGCCGGTATAGCGCACAGCCTCGCGTATCAGGACGGGCCAGGCGTCCGGTGCCGGAGGGGGCAAATTATCGCGTAAAGCGATACGCGTCACCCATTGACACCACAGGTTCATAGCTTCTGCGTCCGCTATCTGTAAATTGTCTTCAAATTCACTGTAGATAGCCTGTTCCGCGAGCTCCGGTTCCATCTCCTGAAAATCAGCCAGTGATTCACGTTCGCCAACCAGAATCACCTTCAGTTTGAGCGGCATTGATGGCACGGAGACCGGTAATGGACGCGACTCGTCAAAGGCCACCCAGTCAAAACGCTCGCGGCTAACGATGGCTTTCAGACGCATCCACAGTAACGGCTGCGCCAGAAGGGTTCGTAAGGAAATAATCAGCACGCCGCCGTTCGCCTGATGAACCAGTCCCGGCTGCAGGATAATGTCGCCGTTATACTGCCGCAGGCAACCAAAGAGCTGTTCGGCTTCGACCCAGTCCGCGCTGACGACTTGTGTGACGGTGGCAAAGTTGTCTTGCGCATTCTGCGCGGCGCGGTAATGAACAGTATGCCCGGAAACGTCATAATGTCCGCCGGTTAATTGTCCGGCATCGGTTTGCAGAGCGCGGACGGCATCTGAAAGTAAAGTGAGATACTCTTGCTCTTCAGGCGCTTTAGTCAGCATAAAAGAGGATGATGCCCACGGCTGTATAAGTTGCTCAAGCGCAAATTGCAGTCGTGGCTGAGTATCACTGAGTAAGGTGTCGTTTTCGTCAGTCGCGTGTGGCTGTGCAAATATCTCCTGATAGCTTTCGCTATCCGGAACCAGATCACGCCATGCAAGTTTCGTAATGGTCAAAGTTGAGGTTTTTTAGTCTGTTGTAAAAGGGGGGATTATAGCCTAACCCGTCACGCTGCACACGCGGAAAGCGAATGCAAAGTAATATGAAGACGTGTAACCATTCACAGGTTCGAGATTCTTTTCTTCAGATGGCTAAAAAACTGATATTCTGATAACAGTTACACGGTAACGTTGGGATCGCAATGAAATATCAACAACTTGAAAATCTTGAAAGCGGTTGGAAATGGAAATATCTGGTGAAAAAGCACCGCGAAGGGGAGTTGATCACCCGCTACGTGGAAGCCAGTGCTGCCCAGGAAGCCGTCAATTTGTTGTTGGCCCTCGAAAATGAACCGGTGCGGGTAAACGTCTGGATAGACAGGCATATGAATCCTGCCTTGCTTAATCGGATGAAACAAACCATTCGGGCAAGACGCAAACGACACTTCAATGCGGAACATCAGCATACGCGCAAAAAATCTATCGATTTAGAGTTTATGGTCTGGCAGCGTCTGGCGGGCCTTGCGCAGCGACGCGGTAAAACATTATCCGAAACGATAGTGCAACTGATAGAAGACGCGGAGCATAAAGAGAAATATGCCACGCAAATGACCACGTTAAAGCAGGATTTACAGGCGTTATTAGGCAAGAAGTAACGCTGAAAGGCGTTGTCACCCAGACCAGAGCAAAAAACCCCGCGACGCGGGGTTTTTTATCAGACGGAAACTTAAGCCTGCGGCTGAGTTACCACGTCTTTAACGCCTTTAACTTCGATCTCTACGCGACGATCCGGAGCCAGGCAATCGATCAGGGCAGCGCGAGGTTTCACGTTGTCACAGGTGTTGCCGGTAACCGGGTTAGATTCGCCCATACCACGTGCGGAGATTTTGTTAGACGGAATACCTTTGGAGATCAGGTAATCAACAACAGACTGAGCACGTTTCTCGGACAGACCCTGGTTGTAAGCGTCAGAACCGATACGGTCAGTGAAGCCCAGAACGACAACGGAACCGTCTTTCGGATCCAGGTTGCTCAGCTGGCTGTACAGCTGATCCAGAGCCTGCTGGCCTTCCGGCTTCAGGGTAGATTTGTTGAAGTTGAACAGTACGTCAGACTTCAGAGTGAAGTGCTTGGTCTGTACTTCCGGAGCCGGAGCCGGTGCCGGAGCGACTACCGGAGCAGCTTCTTGCTGGCCGAAACGGTAGGAAACACCTACGCTCAGCAGGCCGTTGTCCGGACGGGTGCCGATGGTGTTGGCATCACCGATGTTGTTAGTCCACTGGTATTCCAGACGGGTTGCGATTTCAGGGGTGATGGCATACTCGATACCGCCCGCGAATACCGGGGAAACGCCGGTGTCGTGGTCTTTAGTAGACGGGCCGCCAGGGACGTTAGACTTGGTGTCTGCACGCCATACCATACCACCCAGACGGGTATAAACGTCCAGATCGTCAGTGATTGGATAACCCAGTTTAGCGGTCAACTGAACACCCTGAGCTTTATAAGCGCCATTGATGTTGTCGCCTTTGTACGGCATACGGCCTAACCAGTCGTAGCCCATTTCAAAGCCAACGTACGGGTTAACCTGGTAACCACCAAAAGCACCTGCGCCCAGTTGGTTTTCATGAGTCGGGCCATCATTGTTAATGAAGCCGGTGTCATGGTACTGAGACCAGCCCAGTTTAGCACCAGCGTACCAGGTGTTATCTTTCGGAGCGGCCTGCGCTACGGTAGCGAAACCAGCCAGTGCCACTGCAATCGCGATAGCTGTCTTTTTCATTTTTTGCGCCTCGTTATCATCCAAAATACGCCATGAATATCTCCAACGAGATAACACGGTTAAATCCTTCACCGGGGGATCTGCTCAATAGTTACTCTTCCGATATCTACGGCTTATGCTGAGCACCCCTGGCGATGTAAAGTCTACAACGTAGTTGGAAACTTACAAGTGTGAACTCCGTCAGACATGTGAAAAAAACATGACGGATATACACATCATTTAACAGTTTCAGATGATAAATCGTACAGCAAAGGTTGCGGAAACCGCTTCTGGCAAGCGTTCTCGCAAAAAAAACGTTAGCACTCAAAGGAGATACGTTCGCGTAAAAAAAAGTCCAGGATAAATCCTAATTTTACTTAATGATACAAATTAGAGTGAATTTTTAGCCCGGAATGCTGTCTCCTGGGTAAAGCGTGCGCACGTACAGGGTGCATGATAAACCCTACCGCATTACCTACCTTCGCTGCTTCAACCAGGCTGGCATGTTCTTCTTCTGTCAGTTCTTCAGTCATCCAACCAATTACCACGCTGTAATTTCCTGTACGCAAAGCGCGGATCATCGACTCCAGCGTATGACGAGGTGCAAGCTGGCTAATTTGCATCACTTTCGTTAATGGCAAACCTGAAGACTGTACCCATTCACGGCTGAGCTTTTGCTGCGGCGTGAGCCAGAGCTGCCAGCGTGATTGTTGGCCTAACTGACGGAGTAAAGGCAAAAGCAGGAGTTGCGCCATCATGGGCTGGTCTTCGTGGTAGACAACTTCACTGACCAGTCCTGCCGCAGCATTTTCCGTAGCGGTGCGCGCAGCGTTGTGGGTAGTGGTAGGAAATGACGAAGAACGATTTGCATAACCTGAAGTGTACATAATCAATCCAGCCCTGCGAGTTACTGTATATTCATACAGTACCCCTGTGGCGATGAAAGATCAACTCTATTTTCGGAAACTGTCTCGCAATTTTTATTCTTAGTGGCGTCAAAAATAAAAATCATCTTGCTCGCGGAGTATAAGTTGCCTATTTTCGTCATTAACGGATCCGTTACTGCAAATCATTCTTTTACTTTATGATTTAAAAGGAATTTTATGAGAGCACTCTCTTATGACAGGATCTATAAATCGCAAGAGTATTTGGCCTCTTTGGGGACGATCCAGTATCGATCTTTATTCGGTAGCTATAGTCTGACCGTGGAGGATACCGTCTTTGCGATGGTGGCTAATGGCGAGCTTTATCTCCGCGCCTGTGAAGAAAGCGTACCCTACTGTGTGAAGCATCCTCCCGCCTGGCTCATGTTTATGAAATGTGGACGTCCCGTTATGCTCAACTATTACCGGGTGGATGAAAGCCTGTGGCGCGATCAGCAGCAGCTGGTACGTTTATCGAAGTATTCTCTTGACGCGGCAATGAAGGAAAAACACAGCCGTATTTTACAGCACAGACTCAAAGATCTTCCCAATATGACCTTCCATCTGGAAACATTGCTCAATGAGTCAGGGATAAAGGACGAAAATATGTTACGCATACTGGGCGCGAAAATGTGCTGGCTAAGGTTGCGACAAAGCAATCCCTTGCTGACGGTGAAAGTTTTGTATGCCCTGGAAGGCGCAATTGTCGGCGTACATGAAGCGGCGCTCCCGGCGAGTCGTCGCCAGGAGCTTGCCGACTGGGCTCATTCGATTACGGCTGGGTAATTAATGTAGAAGTCGGCGGTGAAATTTGCCGTTGCAAGCGTCCAATCTCGGGCAGTAAGGCAATGAGCAAACCAATTTGTTGAACAACCAGAGGTTCTTTGCTGTCCGGACGTGTTTCCAGTGACTGAACTCGCTGCTTTAAACCCTCCAGCGCCTGGTGTACGCGCTGTTCGTCTTCAGGTTGATGATGAAGCGCATCATCAACGTAGCAGACCGCGTCATCCAGAAGCCCCAACACGTCCGGATTACTGAGCTTTTCGCGGTGCGCGCCGAGGGCGGAGATATAGCTGGTAAAAGTGTGATTGAGGCAAAGCAGCCTGAACGCCGCCTCCCGGGTTTCAGCCGTGACGTCGGGTTCGCTCGACATATTAGAAACCACGGATGCCAGTTCTGCATCGCGGTTGTGCGCGTCGCGTCTGGCAATGCGATAGGCCAGGCGGTTATCCCGTCCCTGGTGATATTGCTCAAGGATCGCATCAAGGTAGCGGCAATTAGCATCGGTGGCGCGCTGGAGTACCCGGGGAAGGTTGCGAAAGCGCCAGTCTGGCCAAATAAAGCTGACCGCAGCCCAGGCGATAGCGCAGCCAATTAACGTGTCGACGACGCGCGGTAACGCTACCTCAAAGCCTTCGCCCAGGAGGTTAAAGCAGAGTAATACCAGCAGGGTGATGAACATCGTCGCATGGGCATACTGCACATTACGGAATGCGAAGAAAAGCACGCCGGTAATCACCAGCAGAACTAACTGTCCTTCAAGCGAAGGAACAAACCATAAAATCGGCAGGCCGATAGCAACGCCTACCAACGTACCGATAATTCTGAGCGCAAGGCGATGGCGGGTCGCGTTATAGTTAGGCTGGCAAACGAACAGGCTGGTGAGCAATATCCAGTACCCGTGGCGCATCCCGGTAATTTGGATGAGAGCATAACCGATGCACAATACCAGCGACATGCGTACCGCATGGCGAAAGAGAGCGGACTCCGGGGTAAAATTACGGCTCAGACGCAGCCAGATGTCGCTAAACCCGTGCAGGCTATCATCAGCCAACTGGTTTTCTGACTCATTGCGCGGCATTGCCTGGGCCTGCTCCGACTCGATCGTCGCTAGTTGCGCATCAATAGCGCGTAGGTTGGTTAATAAGAATCCAAGCGTATTCAGCAGCTCTAAAGAAGCGCCGCTGGCGCGCATACGTTCAAGCGCGGCGTCAATGTGGGTAAAGACGCGTTCAAAGCGCGGATCATACTGGTACGGCGTACGCAGTAAGATACAGCGCGCCAGCTGCGTACAGGCCTGCGCCTGCATCGACATCAGACGCTGAAAGCGGAACATGACGTCGCTATGGCGAAAATAATCGCGCAGCGTCTGGTATTGAATATGCGAAGAACTGGCGCGTTCATGAATATCCTGCGCCACAAAATAGTAATGGAGGGTGCGGCGCGTACCGCGTTGACCGCGATCGCCGCGCAGGCGAGTCAACAACGACACTTTCGTTTGGTTCAGCGTCTCCATTAACTGCCCGTTCGCTAACGCTAAATCATAGAGCGGCGCCTGGCTTTCATCTTCAATATCAGGATCAAACAGACGTGATTTCAGTTCCAGATAGTGCGCTAACTGTTCGTAACTGCGTGCCAGATTATCCTGCAACGGACGGATCGGAAATAGCAGATGCCCGGTTAGCGTCAGTAGGTTATACCATACTGCGCCTGCCAGCAGGAGCAGTGGTTGCTGATACCAGTGATCGTATAAAGAGGTACCCAGCATCGTATAGATGGCAATGAGTAACGCGCCGAACGCGATGGTGGCATAGCGTTGCCCCAGTCCTCCCAACAGAATAAACCCGCTGGTGGATAACGTTAAGCCCAACGCAAATAGCCACGGCCAGGGAAAGAGTAGCTCCACAGAAGCCGACGCGATAAAAAAGCAAATTAAGGTAATGATTAAATTACGCAAACGTCCGGCAAGGCGATCGTCGAGATCGGTTAGCGCCGCGGCAACCATACCGAGCGTGAGCGGGATGGTCAGTTTGACGTCGCCCAGCCACCAGGGCAGGGCGGTGGTGCCGCACAGAGCGATAAAAATGCGGATGTAATACAGCCAGGTACTGTTCCAGGTATAACGGCGAATCAACGGACTTAACATAAAGGCTATTTGTCCCGATCATTCAAAACGGCGGCGCGCGTTAGCTTCTCGCGCGGCGCGAGCGGTTTCTACAGAGACGACGCGGCGACCGACAGGCCAAAGCGCAATCGCGGCAATTTTAAAGTTCGCAATACCGACAGGTATCCCGATGATAGTGACACACTGCGCGATACCGGAGGCAATGTGCATCAGGCATAGCCACCAGCCGAAAAAAAGTAACCAGAAAATATTCAGCAAGGTACCGCCAGTATTCATTAATACGCTTTTCGCCGCCGGATTAAGTTCGTCAACGTGAATGGCTTCATTACCGTAAGGGAACAGGGACAGTTTGGTTATCTCCCAGCAGGAGCGGGTCAACGGCAGGGTAAAAATAAGCACAATACTGACCAGCGTCGCCAGCAGCCAGGCCAGCGTAGTGGCAAAGCCGCCCAGTACAAAGTTTAAAATATTCAGAACGGTACGCATAAACCCTCAGTTCATTCCGGTTTTCTATCACTGCGGGCAATTGTAACGTTTTTTTAGACTGGAGCACGTTTTCTCTGGCGGTTACACTGATAAGCACATCTTTACGTCTGGATTCGCTGAGTCATGGAACTGAAAGCAACTTCTCTTGGAAAACGTCTGGCGCAACACCCGTATGATCGTGCCGTGATCCTCAACGCTGGGGTAAAAGTGTCTGGCGACAGGCATGAATATCTTATTCCATTCAATCAGTTATTGGCGATTCACTGTAAGCGTGGGCTGGTATGGGGCGAGCTGGAGTTTGTCCTCCCGGAGGATAAAGTCGTGCGTTTGCACGGTACCGAGTGGTCGGAAACCCAGCAATTCCATCGCTATCTGGACGCGCACTGGCGTCGCTGGAGCCAGGAGATGAGTGATGTCGCCGCGCAGGCATTACGAGAGCAATGGGCGCGTATTAGTGAGCGAACGGGCGAAAACCAATGGCTTACCCGTGAACGCGTTCGGGGGCTGGAACACGAAATTCGCCAGACGTTTGCCGCTTTGCCGCTGCCGGTCTCACGTCTGGAGGAGTTTGCTCACTGTCGCGAGATATGGCGTAAGTGTCTGGCCTGGTTACAGGATAGCGAGGGAAGTCGGCAGCAGCATAATCAGGCGTATGCTGATGCCATGCTGGAAGCGCATGCCGACTTTTTTACGCAGATAGAATCTTCTCCGCTTAATCCTTCCCAGGCCAGGGCGGTGGTTAACGGCGAATCATCGTTACTGGTACTGGCGGGCGCGGGAAGCGGTAAGACCTCGGTGCTGGTGGCGCGCACGGGTTGGCTGTTGGCGCGCGGACAAGCAGATGCGGGGCAAATTCTTTTACTGGCGTTTGGTCGCAAGGCGGCAGAGGAGATGGATGAGCGTATCCGCGAGCGCTTACATACGGAAGAGATTACTGCCCGTACGTTCCATTCGCTGGCGCTGTATATTATTCAGCAAGGCAGTAAAAAAGCGCCGGTTGTCAGTAAGCTGGAAAGTGACGCCACCGCGCGGCATCAGCTATTTCTGCACACCTGGCGTCAGCAGTGTAGCGAGAAAAAAGCGCAGGCCAAAGGCTGGCGTCAGTGGCTGGAAGAGGAGATGCAGTGGGTAGTGCCGGAAGGTAATTTCTGGGACGATGAGACATTACAGCGGCGTCTGGCCCCTCGCCTGGATCGTTGGGTCAGTTTGATGCGTATGCACGGCGGCGCGCAGTCAGAAATGATCGCTGGCGCGCCAGAGGAGTGCCGCGAGCTGTTTGGCAAACGCATTAAGCTGATGGCGCCGCTGCTAAAGGCCTGGAAAAGCGCGTTGAAAGCGGAAAATGCCGTTGATTTCTCCGGGCTTATCCATCAGGCAATGGTGATCCTCGAAAAAGGGCGTTTTATCAGCCCGTGGAAGCATATTCTGGTCGATGAATTTCAGGATATTTCCCCGCAACGGGCGGCGCTGTTAGAGGCGCTGCGCAAGCAGAATAGCCAGACTATGCTGTTTGCCGTTGGCGATGACTGGCAGGCGATTTACCGTTTTAGCGGGGCGCAGCTCTCCTTAACGACGGCGTTTCATCAGACGTTCGGCGAGGGCGAGCATTGCCACCTGGACACCACGTACCGCTTTAACAGTCGGATTGGCGATATTGCCAATCGCTTTGTACAGCAGAATCCGCACCAACTTAAAAAACCGTTAAATAGTCTGACCCCAGGCGATAAAAAAGCGGTGACGTTATTGGATGAAAGCCAGTTGGACGCGTTACTGGATAAATTATCCGGCTATGCGAAGGAAGATGAACGTATCCTGGTGCTGGCGCGCTATCATCATCTGAAACCCGCGAGTCTACAAAAAGCGGCGACTCGCTGGCCGAAGTTACAGATAGACTTCATGACTATCCATGCCAGCAAAGGCCAACAGGCCGATTACGTGATTCTTGTCGGATTGCAGGAGGGTAACGACGGTTTCCCCGCCCCGGCGCGAGAATCCATTATGGAAAGTGCGCTTCTTCCTCAGGTTGAGGATTTTCCGGACGCTGAAGAGCGGCGTTTGTTATATGTGGCGTTGACGCGCGCGCGTGCGCGGGTCTGGCTGCTTTTTAATAAAGATAATCCCTCGCGCTTTGTGGAGGCGCTTAAACAGCTGGATGTGCCGGTGGCGAGGAAGCCCTAAAGCGCGGGCGGTACAGCATCCCGCCCGCGTAGCGGTTATTTCAGGCGCTCGGCCAGATAACGCGCATAATCCGGAATAAGAATATCTACAGCGTCATTAAAATGCGGGGACTGGATGATAAAGTCCGCCGTTGAGACGTTAGTGGCGACAGGGATATTCCATACGGTGGCCAGACGCAGTAGCGCTTTGACATCGGGGTCGTGCGGTACCGCGTTAAGCGGGTCCCAGAAGAATATCAACACGTCGATTTTCCCTTCTGAAATGAGCGCGCCAACCTGCTGGTCGCCGCCCATCGGGCCGCTCAGCATCGCATTAACGTCCATACCGGTTGCGCGCTGGATCAGATTCCCCGTGGTGCCGGTTGCATAAAGAACGTGTTTTTCCAGCAACGGCTGATGGCGTTCCACCCAGTTCATTAACATCTGTTTGCAGTGGTCGTGAGCAACCAACGCGATATGTTTGCGCGTCGGCAAGGTGCGAGTCGTCAGTTCCATAATTCGATTCCGTAGTTAACCTGTCTACAGATTACTGGAAGCGCTTGATGCTGCAAGAGAAAGACAAAAAAATTGCGCGCTGGGACAACTCATATCAAGAGGGCGGCTGTTTTTCCGCCCATTGCAAAAAATGATGGCGTGTCTGCGGGTCGGCCAGTCGGAACCAATATTTCAGCCGCTGTTCTGTCAGGGTTTGTGATTGCGGCGGTACGGTATCAAGCTCTGAGACGTCGGAAAGTAATGTGCTGTCGTCTGCCATCATCGTGGCGAACTGAGGAAGCGAGGCGCGTTTCGCCGATTTATTATAACGCTCGGTCTCTATTTCATAATCGACCACTTTAGCCGTAGAAGTAATGGCCAGAATATCGAGTTTTACCGGAATGGGCATGGCGTCGCCGTCCAAAAGCGCCAGACGCGGCGCCGCGTTAAAATGCGAGGCTTCGCGCTCGTTTTCCAGCCGCGGGAGCTGGAAATTGACCTGACTTATCAGTTGGGTATCGAAACTTATCACCAGCGGCGGAGAAATATAAAGCCGCTCTTCATTACCGGGTAGGCGGATGGTTTTTTCCACCCGGAAAACGAGTTGATGCGGCCCGTTTTCCAGTTCAATGCTCTCTGCACCGCGTAATAAAGAGCTGGATACCTTTTTGCCGTCCAGCACCAGCAGATCAACCTCATTAGACAGACGGAGCGTTGTGGCAAAAACAGTCACCGGCAAACAGAGAGCAAGGAAGGTGGTTAGCGCGCCGGTTTTCATAAGGTTCTCCTGTCCAAAGGCCGTCTGGCTAATAATGTATCGAAATTTTTCTTAGATCATGTTTACTAACATATAGACATATTTTGGCGTTTTGCTCTCATACATCGGTATGGGATGAATGGTTGCTATGTCAGGTTTGTCGTACACTTTGCAAAACAGCCAAGAGAAAGATGATGAAAGAGACCGATATTGCTGATGTTTTGACGTCCACTCGCACTATCGCGCTGGTAGGAGCGAGCGATAAACCCGATCGTCCAAGTTATCGGGTAATGAAATACCTGCTTGAACAGGGCTACCATGTGATTCCGGTTGCGCCAAAAGTCGCGGGTAAGACATTGCTGGGGCAACAGGGGTATGCCACGCTGGCTGACATTCCCGAAAAAGTCGATATGGTGGATGTTTTTCGCAACTCTGAAGCTGCATGGGGCGTCGCGCAGGAAGCTATCGCCATCGGCGCAAAAACGCTGTGGCTACAGCTTGGCGTGATCAACGAACAGGCGGCGGTGCTGGCGCGGGATGCAGGCATGACCGTGGTGATGGATCGCTGCCCGGCGATTGAGATCCCTCGCCTGGGGCTGGCGAAATAAAAGTTTAAATGGCCGGATATCGCTTTCCGGCCTTTTAAATACAATCAGTTACGTAGTCGCGGCGCCTGAAGCTGCTTGCGAATGGTACGCGCCAGTTCATCCATCGATGGCTGTTCTGGATGCTCGTCCCGCATTTCGCTTCGCAACTGGGCCTCGGCCAGATAAGTACGCACTGGCTGACCATCATCATCTTCCATTACCACGTGGTACCACGGAGCGGCGCGAAGTTCGTCGTTAACCGCCAGTTCATCAGGCGACGGCTCATCAAGCGAATATTCCGGGTCGATATCGACGACCACTCCGAGGTAACCTAACAGGGAATGGCGGACCTGTTGGCCGATACCGAATTTGCTGGCTATCATAGTCACCTCCCGGGAAATAGATACCCTTTATATGAGGATACTATTCCACTTTTCAAGTTACATGACGCGACAGGCAAACCCTTTCAGATACAGCCCTTCCGGGTAGGTGGCGATCACCGGGTGATCGGCGGCCTGACGGAACTGCTCTATAAATTGTACATCACGACCGGCATCTATTGCGGCATCGGCAATGATTTTCTGAAATAAATCGCTGGTCATCAGTCCGGAGCAAGAGAATGTCAGCAGTATGCCGCCCGGATTGAGCAGTTGAATCGCTAACATGTTAATGTCTTTATAGCCCCGGCAGGCACCCATTAACTGGCTTTTATTTTCGACGAATTTGGGCGGGTCCATGATGATGACGTCGAATTTTTCGCCGTGTTCACGGTAAGCGCGCAGCAACTTAAACACGTCATCGCGCACGAATTCGGCTTTGCTCAAGTCCAGTTGGTTCAGTTCAACGTTTTGCCTGGCGATATCCAGCGCATCCTGTGAGGTATCCACGCTGACAACCTGGCGACAACCGCCCATTAATGCCGACACGGCAAAACCGCCGGTATAAGAGAAGCAGTTCAGTACCCGCTGATTTTCCACGTAGCGGCGCGTCGCCAGACGACTGTCGCGCTGATCAAGATAATAACCGGTTTTGTGGCCGCCCTGGATATCGACCAGTAATTTCATACCGTATTCTTCAATTGGCAGAAGCGCAGGCGGCAGTTCGCCAGTGACCGGACCTTGCGTCAGCGCCATCCCTTCTTTTTTCCGCACGGCGACGTCGCTGCGATCGTAAATAGCGCAATCCGGATAGCATGTTTGCAGAGCGCTAATTAATGCGGCACGTTGATATTCGGCCCCGGCGCTGAGCAGTTGCAGCACCAAAAAATGACCAAAACGATCGATAGTGACGCCAGGCAGGCCATCGGACTCACCGGCGATCAGACGATAGCTATCCAGGCCGTCTTTTTTCGCCAGCCAGTCGCGCCACTGCTGCGCCTGGCGCAGGCGGCGGGTGAAAAACGCAATATCAATGGATTCTGCTTTATCAAATGTCCAGACGCGCGCGCGGATCTGGGAGGCTGGTGACCAGGCGCCGCGTGCTAACCACTTTCCCTGATGGTCGACGATATCGATAGTTTCACCGAGGTTGGCTTTGCCTTCCAGACGGGATACGGCGCCGGAAAAGACCCATGGGTGGCGGCGGAGTAAAGATTTTTCTCGCCCTTTGCTGAGGACTAAACGGGGATATTGCGGAAATGTAGATTCAGTCATGCGGAGTAACCTCTCACAAACAGTGACGCGAGCCGGATGATAGTTCCAGCCTGGGACCGTGAAAACGAAATGGCGCGTAGGGTAGCACAGATGAGAGGGGCAATCACCAGCGTATGGCGGTGAGCGTTTCTGCACAAAATAGAATCGTAAAGGCACAGTTTCTTCAGCGGACGCTTTTTATAGTGTTATTTCTTTACACGAAGAAGGAAATACAATGAAAACAGTCTTCTCTTTGACCGCAGCCGCAATGATGGCATTGAGTGGCGGCGTATCTGCCGCGTCGGCGTTTAGCCTCAGTAGCGCGGATATTCCGGCGGATTTTCGTTTAACGCAACAGCACGTCTTTAAAGGATTTGGTTGTAGCGGAGAAAATATTTCGCCGCAGCTGAGCTGGCGTAATCCGCCTGCCGGAACCAAAAGCTACGCTATTACCGTCTTCGATCCTGATGCGCCCACCGGAAGCGGCTGGTGGCACTGGACGATGGTGAATATTCCTGCGCAGATTCACGACCTGCCGACGGGGGCTGATAAAAAAACGTTACCCGCCGGAGTGGTGCAGGGACGTAATGATTTCGGTTATGCTGGCTTTGGCGGCGCCTGTCCGCCGCCGGGCGATAAGCCTCATCGCTATCAGTTTACTGTGTGGGCGCTGAATACGGCAACACTGCCGCTCGACAGTGAGTCAAGTGGCGCGTTGGTAGGGTTTATGCTTAACGCGCATGTGATTGCGAAAGCAAAATTCACGGCCACATACGGAAGATAAAACAGAGGACGGCACGGTGCAGGAGATGCATATTCGACATCAGGATCTTACGACGGCAGAGGTGCGTTCCAGTCATCTGCACCGTTTGCATCGTGTTACGCTTTTTTCCGCCGCTATCTGCCATATTACGCAGGGCAGTAAAGTCATCATTCAGGATGATAGCCGCCTTGTCGCCGGGCCTGGCGAGTTGATTATTATCCCGGCGAACACGCCGCTGGAGATTATTAATCAGCCTGCGCAGAACGGTTTTCGCTCCGACCTGTTATTACTTTCACCGGAGATTATTGCTCGCTTTAAAACGATGTACGTTCAGGATTATCCACCGGCAAACCTGACATCGCTGTGTACCCCGATGAGCCGTAGCCTGACATTTATGTGGGAGAACGTGTTGGATGCTGTGCGCCAGGGGTTGCCCGTTGGGCTACAGGAACATCAGGCGATGGGGTTACTGTTAGCGCTTTTACATGATGGCGCGGCGGGACCACTGCTTATTGAACGGCGTTACACCCTCACGGAGCAGGTGCGGCAACTGATTATGCTCTCGCCTGCTAAGCTATGGACAGCCCAGGAGATAGCCCGCCGTCTTGCTATGGGAACATCGACGCTGCGTCGGCGTTTGCAGCGCGAATCGCAGAGTTATCGACAAATTGTTGAAGAGGTGCGCATGTCCTGCGCGCTTTCTCAACTGCAATCGACGACGCTGCCGATCGGCGAAATAGCGCTACGGTGCGGCTACCTGTCGGGGTCGCGGTTTACGGCCAGATTCCGCCAACATTATGGGTGTCTGCCCAGTCAGGTACGTTAAGTATGTCCTGTATGAGCCTCCACCACTGATTATGAAAGGAGAACCATCATGTCGAACGTCTGCATTATCGCCTGGGTTTATGGTCGCGTTCAGGGCGTCGGGTTTCGCTATACCACGCAGCATGAGGCGCAGCGGCTGGGGTTAACCGGCTATGCGAAGAATATGGATGACGGAAGCGTAGAAGTGGTGGCCTGTGGCGACGCGGCGCAGGTGGAAAAGCTCATCAAGTGGCTGAAAGAAGGCGGACCGCGCTCTGCTCGTGTGGACAAAATCCTCACTGAACCGCACAGCCCTCGCGAGACGTTAACAGGCTTTAGTATTCGGTATTAAATACATTTTACCGGCTTGGGCAGACCGGCGATTTTGGTCGCTTGCTTTGCCGGGCCTTTCGGGAACAGACGATGTAGATAGCGGCTGTTGCCTTTTTCTTCGCCGAACTTATTCGCCATCGCTTTTACCAGCATTCGGATGGCGGGAGAGGTATTAAACTCCAGGTAAAATTCGCGCACGAAGCGCACGACTTCCCAGTGTTCCGCAGAGAGCTCAATGCCTTCATTGGCGGCGATAGCGACTGCCAGCGCTTCACTCCACTGCGTCGTCTCTTTCAGATAGCCTTCGCTATCAGTACTGATTTCTTTACCTTCAAAGATCAACATAACGTTTCACTGCGTAATCAACACGGACGGCAGTGTAGCAAAAGATAAAGCCCTGCATAAGCAGGGCTGGAAGAGGGGAATGTCGATTAGTCGCGGCTGGCGAAGCCCAGAATGCTGAGCAGGCTGACAAAGATGTTGTACAGCGAAACGTACAGACTGACGGTCGCACGAATATAGTTGGTTTCACCGCCGTGAATAATGTTACTGGTTTCATACAGGATAGCGCCCGAGGAAATCAGGATAAACACCGCGCTAATCGCCAGGTGCAATGCAGGCAGTTGCAGGAAAATATTCGCCACCATACCAATCAGCACGACGACGATCCCGGCCATTAACATACCGCCCAGGAAAGACATATCCTTACGGGTGGTTAAAACGTAAGCGGAGCAGCAGAAAAATACTAACGCGGTACCACCCAGCGCCAGGCCAATGACATCGCCCATGCCTGCTGACAGATAGGCGTTAAGAATCGGGCCCAGGATATACCCGAGGAAGCCGGTAAACGCAAAAGCAGACAGGATACCGACCGGCTTATTGGCGGTTTTATAGGTCAAGAACATCAGCCCATACATACCGACCAGCGTCAGAATCAGGCTGGGGGAGGGCAGCATCAGTACCGTACTGGCTGTCGCGGTAATTGCGGAGAAAGCCAGCGTCAGGCTCAACAGAAAATAGGTGTTGCGCAGTACTTTGTGCGTACTCAGTAGCGAGCTACGATCACGCGATGATGTAATGATACGATCCATTAGTCACTCTCTTATGACAGATGTAATTAATAAAGGAGAATAATAAAAACAGTCACTGTCACCCAGTGGTTTTACCCATCTTTACGCATTCGTTTACGTTTAGTTTCCTTAAGAGATTTCAGGTGATTACCATCGTTAAAACAGTCTTCTCATGCCTGGCGCTACGCCATAAAACAGGCGGCAGCGCCAACCACGCGTTACCGATAAAAAAATCGCTAATCACAGCGGTGAAACAGTGGAGGCGATCAATACGTATTCAGCCAGTTTTGTGTTGAAGAAATGGTCAATGTGCTGCTATTTCAGGCAATTAACAAAGTTTTGCCTGTTTTTCACGCAAACGAACACATTCGGTCTTTACATGACGCACCGGGATGTTTATAGTGCGCCTCATTCCGGAAGTGTGGCCGAGCGGTTGAAGGCACCGGTCTTGAAAACCGGCGACCCGAAAGGGTTCCAGAGTTCGAATCTCTGCGCTTCCGCCAGATTAAACAAGGGGTTACCGAAAGGTAGCCCCTTTGTTTTTTGGGCGCTTAGAATATAGTTAGAAAATACTGCTAGAATATTTCCCGAAAAAAGGGACTACGTGGGTTTTTAGTTTCTTTTCGTTTCCTGATGTGTCTATTTATTGAAGATGTAGACCATTCTGGGAGGTGAAGGATGCCCCATCTCTTTCAGAATAATGTTGGTATATTCGACAACAGGGCCTCTTGGATGATTTTCTTCTTTATCCTGAAGATGGGTCAGTGCATGTACAACTTCATGAATAAATGAACGTTTTGTGTCAAAAAGTTGTCTTCCTTCGTTACTTTCATAATGTTCGGTATATGAATCATCAGAATCGTCCAGATTGAGATAAATAACTTTCCTGCCTTCTGAAAGTTTGAAGTGTTCCTGAGCCACGGTAGTTTCAAAGGCTTCGCCGGCCCCCAGTAGCCAGCGCTGCTCCACATCATGTAGTTCTTTTTCATATGCGTAATTCATCAGTCTGCGGAATGTTTCGCTTTGGGTGTACGCATTTTGAAGTACGGAGGATAGTTCATCGTAGCATTCGTCATAAATGTCGTCATCAATTTCTGTATCAGGGTCTATTCCACCCGCGCCTGAGATAAGGTACTCCACCACACACTCTGGCTCCAGACGGAATTCCCTGTTTATGGCAAGGCTGTCATGAGCAAGGCGTAGCCGTGAGGGGTTTGGTGCATGTTCGGGAATATCGGGGAAAACAGGTGTATCTGCGGTATTTAATCTATATGTGGATACTCCGCTTTGAGGTATTAATCTGTAGGTGACCGGAAGCATAACTTCTTATTTCCTGACTACAATTATGAATTATTTAAATTAAACAATAATAGTGTTTTTAGTTAATGTGTCACATACAGGTAACGCTATGATTCAGACAAAGCCAACAAGTAATACGCTGAAAATGTTATTTATAATGAAACTTAGGGGCGGGGTTTATTTAATAAAACAAGGGGGCCTCTGTTTGAATACTTCTTGTTTATAAAATCCCTTTATCTCGACTAAAATATCGGATGGGGGAAAAGAGTTCTATCATTGTAATCCGGGAGTGGAGTAGGGGTATGTTGACTACCTGTCAGATCGGCTCCTGTTAATGATTTCGCTAAAGTTAGAGCTATCTTATCTAATTTCGCACCATTTAGTTTGGTGTCAGTTAAGTCTGAGCCGAATAGAATTGCAGCGGTTAAGTTTACACCGGACATGTTAGCGCAAGTCAGGTCTGCGTGAGTCAGGTTTGCTTTAGTCATGTTTGAACCCATTAGATTTACAGCGTGTAGATTTGCACAACACAAATTTGCACCGACTAAATTTACATTAGATAGATTTGTTTCACGGAAATCTGCATCAGAAGCATCTATGTCTGACAAATCTTCCCCCTGGAAATCTTTATGAGCCAGGTTTACTCCGCGCAGGTTCAGAAAACCATCCTCGGTTATAAGTGAATCAGGCTGTTGTATATTATGTTTACTCATCAGTTTTAACATTCGACATACATTCCAAAATCTCTCACTATCAACTTTATCCGTTACAGTTTTTCCATTTTTGTTCACTTCAATAATGACCATGGGATCCGTATTTTCGGATGCTGCTCCACATGACAGACATATAGTACACCCGTTGACATCCTCCAGAAATATTTTATTACCATCGAAGAAAGCATTTTTATTTACATATAATAATGATGTGGTCAGTTTTCCAATTACCTCCCGAAACCATCTTTCATTGCTTCTTCTTACTCCACCACAGGTAAAAAAATTGACAAACCATTCCAGTATACCGCGTGGTGAAGTTGCACTTTTCATTGCTTCTTTCGTACCGGTACCGGCCGCATGCAAATATCTTAATATATTTTCTGGGGACGCGTTAGTTATTGGCATTTTGATTCCTTCTTATGGAAGTGAGTCGACTCCTTATAGGTGTGAGTCAAGTCACATTTATACAAGGAATAATAAAAAAAGATATAAGGTGATTTTTGTATTTAGAGCTTTGGTTGAGTATGAGTAGGTGTCTGGCATCTGACAAGAGGCGATGATATCTGCCATAACGGTGAAGCAGAAGTAATATCACCCGTGAATAATAAGATTATCCTTGCTGTTAGTTTCCCTCATTTTCAGCATAACTCACGCTTCATTATCATTGAATAAACAATTAAGTTTGTTGAGCGAAAATTTACTTAAAGAAAAAATAATAAGCACTAATATTTTTTGCAGTATTTCAACTTATAGCAGAATAAATGTGCGTAGATGGCGTAAAAACCTGATGAGCAGGAATACTTACACACTAAAAATGCTCCCGCAAACAGAGCAAAATGAGAGAGATGAACGTTTGCCCCTTACATTTCCACCAAAGATTCTGGTCTTGTCTCTTGTAAAGGGCATACGTATCGCGTTTTATCTCATTAAGAAAGTATGTTGACGTATTAAATTATGCATAATGCTCTTTCAATTGCTTCACGTTTGAAATGAATAATTCAAAACCAGTGAGCGCCTCTTCTTCGGTACTGGTTTGCGGCAAGCGATAAAGCGCCACTAAAGCAGTATTGTCTGCGTCAGCGCCGATAGTGACGGCGCTGGTGTAGTTCAGACGTAAAAAATGCTGCAAAGTCAGGATGTCGTCAGGCAATGGCATAAAGGGACAGCACATTTCCAGTGTATGATCGGATTCATTAAAATAAACCTGTATCCCATCATCAATGATAAGCAGTGGCTCATCTTCTGGCGCATCCAGGCCTAACGCGTCATATAAACGATTTAATAGACTTTCCATATAGTTACCTCAAGACTCAAGATGTGATTAATGAAGAAATGCCTTTTACTGACTGCCAAATATTTTCATCCCCAACTCGTTTTTGATAGGAAAGATTGAGCACCTCTGGCGATAAATTTTTCATTACTTTGTTTCCCGCCCCGCCCGTATTTTGTTTCTGAATCTCCAGGTTACCGCTATTCAGTAATACTTTTTGGAAAATTTTCTGTCCACCGCTATCCGGAAGACTACCAGGCGCACTTAACATATGGGTCTGATGTAAGGAAATGATCTCTCGCTTGATTTCTGAATCCATCATCCCTGTACGATCTTTGCCGCTTTTACAATTCCAGGCGGGTACCGCGTCAATTTCATGGGCTAACATGGCAAGGCGTTGTGCGAGTTTATAGGGTTCGCCGCCATCTTTATGATGTTGGTTATTTTTCCATATATCCTTAATCTGGCGCGCTAATGTATTGACGACCTCATAATTATCCGGGTATTGCGCCAGCCATTCGCCAACCCAGCCACCTGGTCTGGCTTCAGGGCGTAAATCATTGCCTAATAACTGATGTAGCGCCTCGGCATTATAGCTATCCGATGCCTTAAGGCCAAAGCCGAGCTTGAGCGCCAGCTCATTAACACCCACATTAAATGCGGCGACGTCCGGTTTTATTTTTACCGTCTGTAGATCGCCATCTTTATTGCGGATTTTTAAATGAATCATTTTTCCCGGCTGGGTCAACGATTGCCATGCGCGCATTTGGTCCTCGACCATCGTTCCCTCTTTGCCGAAAATATTCGACGCGGTGAGTAACCCGACGGATACCAGTTTCAGGCTTACCGCCTCGCCCGCTAAGGCTTTGTTAAGCAACTCAGGTTTACTAAAAAGTGCCGCAGTTAATACTTCTTTGGCTTTGTTTTCAGCGCCGACGTGACGCAGAAGCGGATCTTTTTCATGATAGGGGGAAAGCACGCCATGACGTATCCCGCAAAAAAGCGTTTTATCTTTACCGTCCTCATGCACACTCACCGTGGACATCCACAAATTATTGGCGTGATGAATATTCTTGGTATCCCAACTGCATACGCCCTTTCCCTCATAAGCACTGGGAAAGATATCTTTTGCGCCGATTTTCATCTCTGCTGCAGGGAGCTGCGTGTTGGTATAGTGATGCCCGTTATGCGTGAGTGTATTTTTTATGGTTTGCCAGGGCTGGTTATTAAGCTGCTTGACCTGAGCATCTCTAAACGCTACTGCCGCAAAGCGATGAGCTTCTTTTGCAGGTAAGCCATCCTGCTGCTGAGTGCGTGCTGCAATAAGTTCGATAAGATTTTTCTTCAATGCTTTTGCCGCGGCTTCTTCTTGTTTTGTTGCTGGCCGGTCCGCTTTAACTTTGGCTAACTCCATTTGGTTTGCCATTGACGTTAGAACCGGGTCTTGTTTACCCAGAACGGTTGCCGCGACGGTAAGAAGATCGCGCTGTAAGTTATAGAGGTTATGCAGCGAGTGGTTAGACGCCTTCTGATGCTGTAGATAATTCCCCCATGTCGCGCCGGGTTCTCGCAGGACAATAATTTCCGGGCGAGCGTCGGGCGCTTTAGCCGGCGCTTTGCCCTGGCCTGAGAGAATCTGCATTCCGTTGTATAAGGTTTTTTGTAGGCTTTTAAAAGCCTCCTGGGTTTTTAGTGAAGCTGAGTGATAGAAGCTCTGTATTTGCATAGCGTTTTTAATATTCCTGAATAGGGGAGTGGGAACATTCAACAGGGTTAACAACCCTTTAAAAGGATGTGACTTTTATGCACCAGGAACTTTAAAAAAATGTCCTTTTTACTGCTGCCACGCTAATTTTCGTTATTGGCGTTAAAAAAACAGGAAATGTTTCCCCTTCGCTAACGACCGTATCCAGATGCGGATTAAACTGATGTTGTAGCGTCCAGACGCGCGGATAATTATAGGTGATATCGTTTTTGTTATCCTGCGAATAGGCTTGATGAAAGTCGAATTCGCCGCGGGCCGGATCATATAATCCCTGCTTTTTCGCAAAGCTTACTAACGTTGGTGACGCCATATAATTCGCGTTATCATTCGGATCGTAATGGCGTAAACGTCCCTGATTGGCGGAAACGAAATAGCTATCTGCCGGAAGTCGTACTGCCAGCCATTGATGACCGCTTCCCGTCTCCAGATACCATATCTCTTTGCTATCAATAAACGCGACACCGAAACCTTCGCCAGCGCCTTTTTGTTCAATAATGTCTCCCAGTAATTTGGCGCCCTGACGCGCCGATTGCGCCACTGGCAGGATCACGGACTCAATGGCGTCTTCCGTGATTCCCGTTTTTGTCACGTAAGGATCGGCAGCCAGCGCCGCTCTGCCGTTATAAATGGTTTCCGTTGCGCTCATTCCGACGCCCGCCGAATTGAAACCGGCTTCACCCATGGCGTTATCGTTAGTATCAAAGTCATGAATCGCCGTATAGCGCATCGCTGTCTCCGGAAGCGGCCAGCTAAAATTGTTCCGATGTGCTTTATACTCGCCTTGTTGATGAAACGCGACGGGATGAATAACCTTATGCTTGGCGTTATTTGCCGAGCCATCCTCGTTGCGCGCGATAATGAAGGAGCCGTCAGCCGAAGCCTGATTACCTACCAAAAGGGTAGTACAGGCGATGACTTTACCCATACCCAGCAGCGTAACGGCGAATGCAAGATACTTTTTCATAAAGGTTCCCACTGAATAACGCGTTATGGGATGAATTGACCCTGGATTGGAAACCGAGAAAGTGATCGAGCCAGCAATATTCTTTGCCGGCATCCTTTATTTTCTCTTTATTGAGGTTGTATTGATAACCACAGCCCTGTGGCAGGGAAGGGGAACAGAACCTGTACTGACCTTAGCTATCACCGCTATCGGGCAGACGAACCGAAAAGATATTATGTTCATCGGCATAGCGGTAAGATGCCGAACCACCGTGTAATAGAGCAATCGCGTTAACTAACGATAACCCCAGGCCGAAACCGGCAGTGTGGCGGGCATTATCTCCTCGCCAAAAACGCCGGAAAAGCTTATCCGCATCGGCGGGGTGGCTGCCCGGATTAGCGACCCGAATTTCTGCAACGTTATCATCATAAGCGCTTTCAATACGTATCACGGCGTTTTCATCAGAATAACGGATGGCATTCGTCAGCAGGTTTGAGAGCACTCTTTGTAATAATATTTCGTCAGCCCATACCGTTCCCTGACATTGATTTATAAAACAGATGCGCTTCTCCTCGGCAAGGGGGCTAAGATAATCCAGCATATTTTCGACCAGCGCATTGAGCGAAACAGGCTGTTTTTTTACCGCTATATTCTGGTGCTCCGCGCGTGCCAGAAAGAGAATATTTTCTGTCAGTCGCGACAGTCCCTCCAGCTCTTCAATATTATCGACAAGGGCTTGTTGATACTCTTCGGCGCTGCGTTCCTGACTCAGCATCACCTGATTCTTCCCCAGTAAAATATTAACCGGCGTGCGCAGCTCATGCGCCAGATCGTCGGCAAATTGGTTCAGGCGTTCAAAATCGTCGGAAAGCTTCTGGCGCATAGTATTTAGCGCTTGTCCAAGCGGCCTGAGCTCGACGGGTAACGCCTGTTCCGCCAACGGCTGGCGAAGTGTGCCGCTATCTGTCGCCGCGGTGAGTCGGCTGAGCGACGTAATGGCCCGCAGCCCGTTTCTGATGACTAATGGACTGAGCGCCGAACAGACGAGGATCGCGATAAGGCTAATCAGCAAACTGTTACGGCGATATTGCGCCAGCATTTGCCGCCTTTCCGTCGCCAGCCTGGCAATAGTAAGGGTCAGCGGGTCATCGCCGCTTCTGGCGTTTACTCGTACCGCGGTAAGTTCCGTGCCTTGTACCGCCTGGCGAAATAAGGTTTCGCGGGTGATGTTTTTAGCCAGCGGAATCTCGTTAAAGCGTTGGTCGGGGATGCCGCTATGATTAATCGCAACATTGTGGCCTGTTGCTGAATGGATCAATAAGATATCCTGCTTCGTATCCACCATCCGATTGAAATAGAGCGGCAGATTTTCCGGCCTGGCGCCATCCAGTAACAGTTGCTGCATTTGCGCCGCCCGATTTATTAGCGTCATATCATCCCGATACGTTAATTCTTTGCTCAACGCGTTATAGAGCGTCCAGCTAATGCCGGTACAGGCGAGGATAAGGATGGCGATAAAAGAAATTGTCAGGCGCAGCGTCATTGATAACTTAACCATTCTGCGACGTTTCCGCCTGTAATCGATAACCCATCCCCCGGACGGTCATAATGAGCTTCTTTTCAAATGGATCGTCTACTTTGGCGCGCAGCCGACGAATCGCGACATCAACGGTGTTGGTTTCACTATCAAAGTTAATTCCCCAAACTTCGCTGGCGATCGCGGTTCGGGGCACGATTTCTCCTGCCCGGGACGCCAGTAACCAGAGGAGCAGGAATTCTTTGCGGGTCAGGGAAATCGGTTTGCCATTTCGTGACACCGATTGCTTTGTGGCATCCATGTCCAGACCATTGATCGTCAGTCGGGTAAAGACCGGGACGTGCTGTCTGAGTTGAGCTCTCACCCGGGCCAGCAGTTCGGCGAAGGAAAAAGGCTTAACAAGGTAATCATTAGCGCCCGCCTCAAGACCTTTGACGCGATCCTCAACCGAGTCGCGCGCCGTCAGGCAAATAACAGGGGACTGATGCGCAGTGCGTAACGCGCGTAAAACCTGCCATCCATCAAGCCCCGGCAGCATAATATCAAGAATAATCAATGAATAATGTTCCTGAAGGGCCAGGTGTAATCCGTCTCGTCCATCACAGGCATAATCAACCACATAGCCTGCTTCCGTGAGTCCCTGACGTACCCACTCAATGGTTTTCTGGTTATCTTCAATCAATAAAATCTTCATCAACGCAGTATGCCATAGGCTTGTTAGCGAATCCGTAAATCTCCAACAAGATGACATAATTGTCATGTCCGTGTAAGGTTAATCCTGGACGCGCCAGATATATTTTCCTGCATCAATACCGTAAAGGAGTGAAGCATGAAACGATATATACTGGCTACCGTGATAGCATCTCTTGTTGCAGCCCCGGCAATGGCGCTGGCCGCTGGCAACAATATTCTCAGCGTACATATTCTCGATCAGCAAACAGGCAAACCGGCGCCCGGCGTGGAGGTGGTACTGGAGCAGAAAAAGGATAACGGATGGACGCAATTAAACACCGGGCATACCGACCAGGATGGACGAATTAAAGCACTGTGGCCCGAAAAAGCTGCCGCGCCGGGGGATTATCGCGTTATTTTTAAAACCGGCCAGTATTTTGAAAGTAAAAAACTGGATACGTTTTTCCCGGAGATTCCCGTCGAGTTTCATATCAGCAAAACGAATGAGCACTATCATGTGCCGCTGTTATTAAGTCAGTATGGTTATTCAACCTATCGCGGGAGCTAATTTAGAGCCTATCCCATTAGGGCTATTTTACTTGCCATTTTGGTCCTGGGCAGTGCTCGCCAAAACGCGTTAGCGTTTTGAACGCCGCTTGCGGCGGCCCGAAGGGCGAGTGTAGCGAGTCAAACCTCACGTACTACGTGTACGCTCCGGTTTTTGCGCGCTGTCCGTGTCCAAACTGGCTGCGCCAATAACGCCTGGTGGGATAGGCTCTTAGATTGTATTAATCGCCGCGATTTATGGCGAGCAAACATCGCGGCGGGAATAAAAATCTTCAGCGTATCGACTCTTCTCCCACAAGAGGTGGTTATCCCGCTTGTGGGCATGAGTGACGGTTAAACAGGCGCTTCCATCTCAAGTCTGACCGGATGAAAACGGCGTTTGAAATAAATCAGGCCATGCCCATCCTGGCTAAGAATAATATTTTTGATCGCCACCAGATACACCAGATGCGTGCCAATGGTTTGTACCTCGCTGATCTCGCCTTCAAGACCGGCCAGCGCGCCGTTAAGTACCGGCTGGCCCAGCGGCCCGTTTTGCCAACATGGCTGGTGAAAACGCTCCTCCATCGCCATCCCCGTCATACCGGCAAAGTGGCGCGCCATCAGCTCCTGCTCATGGTTAAGTACATTAATGCACAGCCTGCCGTTACCCTGAAAAACGGGGTTCATGGCGCTATTGGCATTAATACATACCATTACGGAGGGCGGCGTATCGGTGACGGAACAGACCGCTGTTGCGGTGATACCGCAGCGTCCGGCGTGACCCGCCGTGGTTACGATGTTGACCGCTGCCGCCAGACTTGCCATCGCATCGCGAAAACGCAGACGTTGTTCATCTACTTGCATGAGAACCTCCTGCCGCGTTATTTCAGCAGCTTATCCAGTTGATTGATGTCGTCGTTATTGTGCAAATGCGAAACCGTCCAGCCATTCTGATCGTATTCGGAGAGGCAGCGATCGACCATTGCCATCATCTTATCCATATTGCCGGAGCTCTGGGCCTGACGCAGGCACTGCAGACGAATTTCATCCTGGCTGCCCGAGTAGTTAATCTCGTACAGCTCATGGCGACCGCCAAACTCGCTGCCGATGGCATCCCACATCAATTTAAGAATTTTGATACGTTCAACATGGTCCATTCCGTTAGAGCCGCGTACGTATTTCGCCAGGTACTGGTCGATTTGCGGATTATTCAGATCGCGGGCGCTGGAAGGCAGGTAAATCAGGCCGCTGGTAACGTTACGTTCAATAATATTTTTAATTTTCGCGTAGGCCATTGGGGCCATCACACGATAGGTTTGCAGCGCGGCGTGGTCCGGCAGCCAGGCGCCGTTTACCCACGGGGTTGCTTCAGAACACATAGAATCGCTCAATGCCCAGAACATATTGCGCCAGGCCACGACTTCGCCGAGATCGGCCTGCACGCCCCGGAACTCTACGGTACCCGTACATTCGAGCGATTTTTTCAGCAGCGCGGTAATGAAATCAAGTTTAACCGCCAGACGAACACAGGCTTGCAGTGGATACATACGGGCAAAGCCTCCTTCCATCGTCCAGCGACGACAACGATCGAAATCACGGTAAATCAACACGTTTTCCCACGGGATCAACACCTTGTCCATCACCAGAATGGCATCGTTTTCATCAAAGCGGCTGGAGAGTGGATAATCAAACGGCGAGCCCGTCGCGCCCGCGACCATTTCATACGAGGCGCGTGAAATAAGTTTTACGCCTTCGGCATCCATTGGCGCGACAAACATCAGAGCAAAATCCGGGTTTTCGCCCATCACCTGGGCTGAGCCGAAACCAATCATGTTGTAGTGAGTCAGGGTGGAGTTAGTGGCGACGACTTTCGCCCCGCTGACAATAATCCCAGCGTCCGTCTCTTTCTCCAGCTTGATATAGACGTCTTTCACTTCGTCGGCAGGTTTGTGGCGGTCAATGGGCGGGTTGACGATAGCATGGTTAAAGTACAGGCCAGTCTCCTGAATGCGGGTGTACCAGTTGCGGGCGTTCTGCTCAAACTGGCCGTAGAAGGCTGGGTTAGCGCCCAGAGCGCAGCCAAAGGCGGCTTTGTAATCCGGTGTGCGTCCCATCCAGCCGTAACTCAGGCGTGACCACTCGGCGATAGCATCACGCTGTTGGCGCAGATCGTCTGCGCTTTTCGCCACGCGGAAAAATTTATGCGTATAACCGCCGCTGCCGGTATCGGTATTCCAGCATAGGGTATCTTGCATCGACGGTTTATGTAATGCGTCATACAGTTGTGCGACAGAGGCTGCGGCATTGCGGAATGCCGGATGTGTCGTAACATCTTTAACGCGTTCGCCGTAAATATAAATTTCCCGCCCGTCCTGCAGGCTTTTTAAATACTCTTCGCCCGTTAACGGACGCTTGTTATCAGTACGAAAATCTTCAGGTTTCATTGCGGCCTCTTCCTCGTTAATCGGAATGTTTTGTTAATAATATGTTTCTTATTTGTTGTTTAATTGAATAGGCAGAAGCGTAAACTGTGAAGAGACTTTCAGGACAACGGCGGGTACTTTTCAGATGAACGTCGAAGAAGAAGAGTAAAATGCGATCGCCGTCAACGTTGTAAGCGGGAGGGGATTCCCGTGTCGGCGGCGTGGGAAGGTAAGAATACTATGCTTCCGCTTCGCTATCAGGATGCTGGCGCCCCAGAGCAATAAGATCGTCCAGCAGCAGCATCAATTGCTGTGTTTTTTCGGGCGTGAAATCGGCCTCAATTTTTCGATAAGCCTCTTCTACCTGGCTTCGGGCACGGGCGTACAACGTTTGTCCCTGCTCCGTCAACATGACATATAACTTACGCTGATCGTTAACCGGCTTGAGTCGCAACACCAGTCCGTCTCGCTCCATGCGCGTCAATATTCCGGTCAGACTTGGACGCAAAATGCAGGAACGAAAGGCCAGCTCGTGAAAATCCATAGAGGGGCTATCGGCCAGGATTCGCACAATGCGCCATTGCTGGTCGGTCAGATTGTGGCTTTTAACGATGGGGCGGAAATAGGTCATTGCCGCTTCGCGCGCCTGAAGCAATGCGATGGTTAATGAATCATGCATAAGCGTTTCTCTTTTGCAGAATTATTAATACCTGAATAATCGTGTTTACCGATGTGAGCTATGACATCTGTTTTATGTCCAAAGTTTAACAGAAACAAGAGGTTTTATTTAACTATTTGATATATATGTGTTTAATAATGAATTTGTGAAAATATTGTTAATCACATCACAAATACTTTACTTCACCTTGCTAAATGTACAGCGAAAGCATAAATCTAATCATTAATATATTAATGAAATCACAGCCCGTTAAATCGGCCTGAGGAGTTTATGTATGAAGGGTACTGTTTTCGCCGTTGCGTTAAACCATCGCAGCCAGCTTGATGCCTGGCGAGAGGCTTTCTCTCAGCCTCCCTATAATGCGCCGCCTAAAACCGCAGTGTGGTTCATCAAGCCGCGTAATACGGTGATTCGTCACGGCGAACCCATTCCTTATCCGCAGGGAGAAAAGGTACTGAGCGGCGCGACAGTGGCGCTCATTGTGGGGAAAACCGCCAGCCGGATACGCCCTGAAGCGGCGGCGGACTATATCGCCGGGTATGCGCTGGCTAACGAGGTCAGCCTGCCGGAAGAGAGCTTTTATCGCCCGGCGATTAAAGCGAAATGTCGCGATGGCTTTTGCCCGCTGGGTGAAATGGCGCCGCTGAGTGATGTGGATAACCTCACCATTATCACTGAAATCAACGGACGAGAAGCGGACCACTGGAATACTGCTGATTTACAGCGTAGCGCCGCACAACTGCTTAGCGCGTTAAGTGAGTTCGCTACGCTTAACCCTGGCGATGCGATCTTACTCGGTACGCCGCAGAATCGCGTTGCGCTGCGTCCCGGCGATCGGGTGCGTATTCTGGCGAAAGGTTTACCCGCTCTGGAAAATCCGGTTGTCGCAGAAGATGAATTCGCCCGCCACCAGACTTTTACGTGGCCGCTGTCAGCGACGGGTACGTTATTTGCGTTGGGGTTGAACTACGCCGATCACGCCAGCGAGCTGGCATTTACGCCGCCGAAAGAGCCGCTGGTATTTATCAAAGCGCCAAACACCTTTACCGAACATCACCAAACGTCGGTGCGCCCGAACAACGTCGAATATATGCACTATGAAGCCGAACTGGTCGTGGTGATTGGCAAAATGGCGCGTAAGGTGAGCGAAGCCGAAGCCATGGAGTATGTGGCCGGTTACACCGTCTGTAACGACTACGCGATCCGCGACTATCTGGAAAACTACTACCGTCCGAATCTGCGGGTAAAAAGCCGCGACGGCCTGACGCCGATAGGCCCGTGGATTGTGGATAAAGAGGCGGTTTCTGATCCGCACAACCTGACGTTACGCACCTTTGTCAACGGTGAGCTGCGCCAGGAAGGGACGACCGCCGATCTGATCTTCAGCATCCCGTTCCTGATTTCTTATCTGAGCGAATTTATGACGTTGCAACCGGGCGACATGATTGCCACCGGTACGCCGAAAGGACTGTCCGATGTGGTGCCGGGGGATGAAGTTGTCGTGGAAGTAGAAGGCGTGGGCCGCCTGGTTAACCGAATCGTCAGTGAGGAGAGCGCAAAATGAAGAAAATAAATCATTGGATTAACGGCAAAAATGTTGCAGGTAACGACTACTTCCAGACCACTAACCCGGCGACCGGTGACGTGCTGGCGGAAGTGGCCTCCGGCGGTGAAGCAGAGGTGAACCAGGCTGTCGCGGCGGCAAAAGAGGCGTTCCCGAAATGGGCCAACCTGCCGATGAAAGAGCGCGCGCGCCTGATGCGCCGCCTTGGCGACCTGATTGACCAGCATGTGCCGGAAATCGCGGCGATGGAGACCGCCGACACCGGCCTGCCTATTCACCAGACTAAAAACGTGCTGATCCCGCGCGCCTCGCATAACTTCGAATTCTTCGCCGAAGTGTGCCAGCAGATGAACGGCAAGACCTACCCGGTTGACGATAAAATGCTCAATTATACGCTGGTGCAGCCCGTCGGCGTCTGCGCGCTGGTGTCGCCGTGGAACGTGCCGTTTATGACCGCGACCTGGAAAGTCGCGCCGTGCCTGGCGCTGGGCAACACCGCGGTGCTCAAAATGTCCGAGCTGTCGCCGTTGACTGCCGACAGGCTGGGCGAGCTGGCGCTGGAGGCAGGAATTCCGGCAGGCGTGCTGAACGTGGTGCAGGGCTACGGCGCGACGGCGGGCGATGCGCTGGTACGCCACCATGACGTGCGTGCGGTGTCGTTTACCGGCGGTACCGCCACCGGTCGCAATATCATGAAAAATGCCGGCCTGAAAAAATACTCGATGGAGCTGGGCGGCAAATCGCCGGTGCTGATTTTTGAAGATGCCGACATTGAGCGCGCGCTGGACGCCGCGCTGTTCACCATCTTCTCGATCAACGGCGAACGCTGCACCGCCGGGTCGCGCATCTTTATCCAGCAGAGCATTTACCCTGAGTTCGTGAAGCGCTTTGCCGAACGCGCGAATCGACTGCGTGTCGGCGATCCGACCGACCCGAACACCCAGGTCGGCGCGCTGATTAGCCAACAGCACTGGGAAAAAGTCTCCGGTTATATCCGCCTCGGCATTGAAGAGGGCGCAACGCTGCTGGCGGGCGGTGCGGAAAAACCCACTGACCTGCCTGCGCATCTGAAAGGCGGTAACTTCCTGCGCCCAACCGTGCTGGCCGATGTCGACAACCGTATGCGCGTCGCGCAGGAAGAGATCTTTGGGCCAGTCGCCTGTCTGCTGCCATTCAAAGACGAAGCGGAAGGGTTACGTTTGGCGAACGACGTGGAATACGGTCTGGCCTCTTATATCTGGACCCAGGACGTGAGCAAAGTGTTGCGCCTGGCGCGTGGGATTGAAGCCGGCATGGTCTTCGTCAACACCCAGAACGTCCGCGACCTGCGCCAGCCGTTCGGCGGCGTGAAAGCCTCCGGTACCGGGCGCGAAGGCGGCGAATATAGCTTCGAAGTGTTTGCGGAAATGAAAAACGTCTGCATCTCAATGGGCGACCATCCTATCCCAAAATGGGGAGTTTGATATGGGCAAGTTAGCGTTAGCAGCAAAAATTACCCACGTGCCGTCGATGTATCTTTCTGAACTGCCAGGAAAAAATCACGGTTGTCGTCAGGCAGCCATTGATGGGCATATTGAAATTGGCAAGCGTTGCCGCGAAATGGGCGTTGACACCATTATCGTATTCGACACCCACTGGCTGGTGAATAGCGCTTACCACATTAATTGTGCCGACCATTTCCAGGGCGTCTATACCAGCAACGAATTGCCGCACTTTATTCGCGACATGACCTATGACTATGACGGTAATCCGGCGCTCGGCCATCTGAGCGCCGACGAGGCGGTCAAACTGGGCGTGCGCGCTAAAGCGCATAACATCCCGAGCCTGAAGCTGGAGTATGGCACGCTGGTGCCGATGCGCTACATGAACAGCGACAAGCACTTCAAAGTGGTCTCCATCTCGGCGTTCTGCACTGTGCATGATTTTGCCGACAGCCGCAAACTGGGCGAAGCCATTCTCAAGGCGATTGAGAAATATGACGGTACCGTAGCGGTATTCGCCAGTGGTTCTCTGTCGCACCGTTTTATTGACGACCAACGGGCGGAAGAGGGGATGAACAGCTACACCCGCGAGTTCGATCACCAGATGGACGAGCGCGTGGTCAAGCTGTGGCGCGAAGGCAAATTCAAGGAGTTTTGCACCATGTTGCCGGAGTACGCCGACTACTGCTACGGCGAAGGCAACATGCACGACACGGTCATGCTGCTGGGAATGCTGGGTTGGGACAAATACGACGGCAAGGTGGAGTTCATCACCGACCTGTTCGCCAGCTCCGGTACCGGCCAGGTAAACGCTGTTTTCCCGCTGCCTGCGTAAGAGGTGTTTATGCCGCACTTTATTGCTGAATGTACTGAAAATATTCGCGAGCAGGCTGATTTACCCGGCCTGTTCAGCAAGGTAAACGAGGCGCTGGCCGCCAGCGGGATTTTCCCCATCGGCGGTATCCGCAGTCGCGCCCACTGGCTGGATACCTGGCAGATGGCTGACGGTAAGCATGATTACGCGTTTGTGCATATGACGCTGAAAATCGGCGCCGGGCGCAGCCTGGAGAGCCGTCAGGAAGTCGGCGAAATGCTGTTCGGGCTGATTAAAGCCCACTTCGCCGACCTGATGGAGAACCGCTATCTGGCGCTGTCGTTTGAGATTGCCGAGTTACATCCAACGCTCAATTACAAACAAAACAACGTACACGCGTTATTTAAATAGCACACTCTTTCGCCCGGTGGCGTTGCGCTAAAAAAAACGATGCACGAAGCAATACCGAACCGTAGGCCGGGTAAGACGCACCCGCGTCGCTACCCGGCGCAGCAGCACCGAATGACGTAACAGGAAGCAACTATGCTCGATAAACAGACCCATACCCTGATCGCCCAGCGACTTAATCAGGCTGAAAAACAGCGTGAACAGATTCGCGCAGTGTCGCTGGATTATCCCAACATCACTATTGAAGATGCATATGCCGTACAGCGTGAATGGGTCAATATCAAGATCGCCGAAGGGCGCACGCTCAAAGGCCACAAAATCGGCCTGACCTCAAAAGCGATGCAGGCCAGCTCGCAAATCAGCGAACCGGATTACGGCGCGCTGCTTGACGATATGTTCTTCCATGACGGCGGCGATATCCCCACCGACCGTTTTATCGTCCCGCGTATTGAAGTGGAGCTGGCGTTTGTGCTGGCGAAACCGCTGCGCGGCCCTCACTGCACGCTGTTCGACGTCTACAACGCCACGGATTATGTGATTCCGGCGCTGGAACTGATTGACGCCCGCAGCCACAACATCGACCCGGAAACCCAGCGCCCGCGCAAAGTGTTCGACACCATTTCCGACAACGCCGCCAACGCCGGGGTGATCCTCGGTGGTCGTCCCATCAAACCAGACGAGCTGGATCTGCGCTGGATTTCCGCGCTGCTCTATCGCAACGGCGTGATCGAAGAAACCGGCGTCGCCGCAGGCGTGCTGAATCATCCGGCCAACGGCGTGGCGTGGCTGGCGAACAAGCTTGCCCCCTACGATGTCCAGCTTGAAGCCGGGCAGATCATCCTCGGCGGCTCGTTCACCCGCCCGGTGCCGGCGCGCAAGGGCGACACCTTCCATGTCGATTACGGCAACATGGGCGCGATCAGTTGCCGGTTTGTGTAAGGAAAAAACGATGAAAAATGCTTTCAAAGACACGTTAAAAGCGGGGCGTCCGCAAATCGGTTTGTGGCTGGGGCTTGCCAACAGTTACAGCGCTGAACTGTTAGCGGGCGCCGGCTTCGACTGGCTACTGATTGACGGTGAACACGCGCCAAACAACGTGCAGACGGTGTTGACCCAGTTGCAGGCGATTGCGCCTTATCCCAGCCAGCCGGTGGTGCGTCCGTCATGGAACGATCCGGTACAGATTAAGCAACTGCTCGACGTCGGCGCGCAAACGCTGCTGATACCGATGGTGCAGAATGCCGATGAAGCGCGAAACGCCGTGGCGGCTACGCGTTATCCGCCTGCCGGTATTCGCGGCGTGGGCAGCGCGCTGGCGCGGGCATCGCGCTGGAACCGCATTCCGGACTATCTCCACCAGGCCAACGACGCCATGTGCGTACTGGTGCAGATTGAAACGCGTGAGGCGATGAGCAATCTGGCGTCAATTCTCGACGTGGATGGCATTGACGGCGTGTTTATTGGCCCGGCGGATCTCAGCGCCGATATGGGCTTTGCCGGCAATCCGCAGCACCCGGAAGTGCAGGCGGCGATTGAGAACGCCATCGTGCAGATACGCGCGGCGGGGAAAGCGCCGGGGATTCTGATGGCCAATGAGCCACTGGCGAAACGTTATCTGGAACTGGGGGCGCTATTTGTCGCCGTCGGCGTTGACACCACGCTGCTGGCGCGCGGAGCGGAGGCGCTGGCGGCGCGCTTTGGCGTAGAAAAAAACCTGTCCGGTGCGTCCGGCGTCTATTAAGCCTGGCCCGGTAAGCGCAGCGCTACCGGGCAACCGTAGTACCCTACAAAATTCCCATCAGAGGAAAAAAAATGAGCGACACATCATCTGCACTTCCGGAAAGCCCCGAGTCTGTCCGTTCGCACAACGCGCTCAGCACGGGTCAACAAACCGTCATAAATAAACTGTTCCGCCGACTGATCGTATTTTTATTCGTGTTGTTTATCTTCTCGTTTTTAGACCGTATCAACATCGGTTTTGCCGGGTTGACGATGGGGCAGGATCTGGGGTTAAGCGCCACCATGTTTGGTCTTGCCACGACGCTGTTTTACGCCACCTACGTCATTTTCGGCATTCCCAGCAACGTGATGTTGAGCATCGTTGGCGCCCGCCGCTGGATTGCGACCATTATGGTGCTATGGGGGATTGCATCTACCGCTACGATGTTCGCGGTGGGACCGAAAAGCCTGTATGTGCTGCGAATGCTGGTGGGCATTACCGAAGCGGGCTTTTTGCCAGGAATATTGCTCTATTTAACTTACTGGTTTCCGGCATTTTTCCGCGCCCGCGCCAACGTATTATTTATGATTGCCATGCCAGCCACTACCGCGTTGGGGTCGATTGTCTCCGGCTATATTTTATCGCTGGACGGCATATTCAATCTGCATGGATGGCAGTGGTTATTCCTGCTGGAGGGATTTCCGTCAGTTTTGTTAGGCATTATGGTGTGGTTTTACCTGGATGATACCCCGGCAAAAGCCAAATGGCTGACGGCAGAGGATAAAAAATGTTTGCAGGAGATGATGGATAATGACCGCCTGACGCTGGTTCAGCCGGAGGGGGCCATCAGCCATAACGCCATGCAGCAGCGTAGTCTGTGGCGCGAAGTATTCACGCCAATTGTACTGATGTATACGCTGGCCTATTTTTGCCTTACCAATACGCTTAGCGCCATTAGTATCTGGACGCCGCAAATCCTGAAAAGTTTTAATGAAGGCAGCAGCAATATCACCATCGGCCTGCTGGCGGCGATCCCGCAGATTTGTACTATTCTGGGCATGATTTACTGGAGCCGCCATTCGGACAAACATCAGGAGCGTAAACACCACACTGCGTTACCGTTCCTGTTTGCCGCCGCGGGCTGGCTGCTGGCGTCGGCGACCGACCATAACCTGATCCAGCTCCTGGGGATCGTGATGGCATCCACGGGTTCCTTTAGCGCGATGGCGATCTTCTGGACCACGCCGGATCAGTCGATCAGTTTACGCGCCAGGGCGATAGGCATTGCGGTCATCAATGCCACCGGCAATATTGGCTCCGCGCTCAGCCCGTTTATGATTGGCTGGCTAAAAGATATCACCGGTAGCTTCAATAGCGGACTCTGGTTTGTCGCTTCTCTGTTAGTCGTCGGCGCCGCCATTATCTGGCTCATTCCCATGAAAGCATCGCGTCCGCGCGCCACCCCTTGAGGAGAAACTATGTGCCAACGTGCGATCGCCAATATTGATATCAGCAAAGAGTATGACGAAAGCATGGGCAGTAACGATGTGCATTATCAGTCGTTTGCTCGTATGGCGGATTTCTTTGGTCGTGATATGCAGGCGCATCGCCACGACCAGTTTTTTCAAATGCACTTTCTTGATACCGGGCAGATTGAGCTACAGCTCGACGATCATCGCTATTCGGTGCAGGCGCCGCTATTTGTGCTTACGCCGCCCTCGGTGCCGCATGCTTTTATTACCGAATCGGATAGCGATGGTCATGTTCTGACGGTACGCGAAGAGCTGGTTTGGCCGCTGCTGGAAGTGCTTTATCCCGGCACCAGAGAGGCCTTCGGCCTGCCGGGAATCTGTCTGTCGCTGGCGGATAAACCCAACGAGCTGGCGGCGCTCAAACATTACTGGCAGCTAATTGAGCGGGAGTCCACGGAACAACTGGCTGGCTGCGAACATACCCTGGTGCTACTGGCGCAGGCGGTATTTACCTTGCTGTTGCGTAATGCGAAGCTGGACGATCACGCCGCAACCGGGATGCGCGGTGAACTGAAACTTTTTCAGCGCTTTACCCTGTTAATTGACAACCACTTCCATCAGCACTGGACGGTGCCCGATTATGCCTGCGAGTTGCATATTACCGAATCTCGTTTGACCGATATTTGCCGCCGTTTTGCTAATCGCCCGCCTAAACGCCTGATTTTTGATCGGCAATTACGCGAGGCGAAACGACTGCTGCTTTTTTCCGACAATGCTGTCAACGAGATCGCCTGGCAATTAGGTTTTAAAGATCCGGCTTATTTCGCCCGTTTCTTTAATCGCCTTGCTGGCTGTTCTCCTTCGCAGTTTCGCCAACGTGAAGTTCCCTCTTTTCTCAACTAAGAAGAGTAAAAACATGATGAAAAAAAGCGTCGCTATGCTGGCGGTGTGTATGCTGGCGCAAAGCCACCTTGCCATTGCTGCCGGTACTCCTGCGCCTCAAGAGATCAACATTGTTTTACTGGGCACCAAAGGCGGGCCTTCTTTGCTCAATACAGCCAGACTACCGCAAGCGACGGCGCTTACTATCGGCGATAAAATATGGCTGATAGATGCCGGCTACGGCGCCAGTCTGCAACTGGTGAAAAATGGCATTCCACTGCGCAACATCAATACTATTTTGCTCACCCATCTGCACAGCGACCACATACTGGATTATCCTTCCTTGCTGATGAATGCCTGGGCGAGTGGTCTGAAAGACCATACCATACAGGTTTATGGCCCGCCGGGAACCCAGGCGATGACGAAGGCTAGCTGGAAGGTCTTTGACAGGGATATCACGCTACGCATGGAAGAAGAGGGGAAACCCGATCCGCGCAACCTGGTTAAGGCGACCGATATTGGCCAGGGCGTCATCTATAAAGATGAACTGGTCACAATAAGCGCGCTGAAAGTGCCTCATTCCCCTTTCCCGGACGGTGAAGCGTTTGCTTACCGTTTTGATACCCAGGGTAAGCGAATCGTCTTCTCTGGCGATACGTCCTGGTTTCCGCCGCTTGCAACGTTTGCCCAGGGGGCGGATATCCTGGTACATGAGGCGGTACATGTCCCCTCGGTAGCAAAACTGGCTAATAGTATTGGCAACGGAAAAACGCTGGCTGAAGCGATTGCGTCGCATCACACCACGATTGAAGATGTCGGTAAGATTGCTCGCGAGGCCCACGTGAAAAAACTGGTGTTAAGTCATCTGGTGCCTGCGACGGTTGCGGATGACGTCTGGCAACAGGAAGCCATGAAAAATTACCCGGGCCCTGTCATTGTCGGTCATGACAATATGACGATAAGCGTACCGTAGGTATCAGAGCAGGGATAAACCCACGGGCTGACATGATGTCAGCCCGTTATGCTTTTGGCGATCAGCATGACGCGCAGAGCTTTTGTCTAAAACATTATTTTTTCTAAACACTACTTGCTGATTTTTATGCACAATAAAGGTAAGATGATTGCTCTGGTGAAATATCACTAAATAAGAATGTCACGGATGGAATTTATACAGTGTTAAAAGCAATGCGTTTCTTTGTCTGCCGGCCATCAGTAATATCCTCTGTACCGGCTCCTCGTTGCCAAAGTGAAGGTTAGATTAAACGAATCAAAAAATATCCGAACTGTACAATTTTTATATCAAACATATTTAACTGCAAAATACTGCAAACGTGCGCGAATACCCTTAATCAGTAGTATGGCTAATGCATACTTTATTTCCTAAACTTTCTTATTATCTATTTGAATATTTCTGGTTAAACCAAATGGACAAACGGATACCAGACACTCGAAAGGATAACTGCAGGCTTCTGGTTTAGGATTGCAGTTACCAGGACAGTGGCTATTTTCTTTAAGCGATTTCCATAGAACAGGATTAAACCTGGTAACGTTGTAAACAGTAACGGGATAAAGTTTATCGTTTATTAAGACCCCCTTATTAAAGGGGATGATAATGCTACCTGGAGGCATGTAAACATCTGCCTGATACCATAAGGTCAATCTAAGATTTTTTAGGCTATGTATGCATGAGAACGACACTCCGGTAGAGGGACTTATAACTGTATCAACGACCTTCCATTCCATTACAGAAACCTTTTAAGTGAAATAGTCAATGGTGTAAATTACATTTTCCGCAAGCCTATTCAGGATAGATGAAAATCTGAGAAACATAACTCGTTGAAAACGATCGTTTTTTATTGACCACTCTATTTATATTGATTTTTTAATAAGTTATTTATTTTATGCTCTTATTTTGTTTACATTCTATTACATTTTTGTATTTTATACGTGGTGTAAATATTGGGCGGCAGTGGATGCTATAACGCTCAATTATTAAACTGTAAGTGACTGTTGTATTTCTTATTTATAAATACCTCAACCTGTAAGCGCAGCGGTACATTTTACCCGGCATTGATAGGGAGAAGGTACGTATCAACCAGAGAGTACAAAACAGTGAAAGAATATATTCTTCAGGCAATAAATGATCGCTAACGTGTAAAAATAACCGAAGTATCTAAAAAATGTGAACGTGTGGCTGGTCTTTATTTAAACGATGATCTTCGCAATGGCGCATTAATGGCTGACATTGGCGGTTCGTTGGTCGGGTTGTGCGCGGTGAAAGGCTATATTTCTTCCGTTGGGGGAAGTATGTCAGAGGCCTTCTGGTATTATACCGGGTGCATGTAAATCCGGGGTGGGCAGAAAGCCCACCCTCGGTTTATTGCCTTTATCGTGGATTAGGGATGCGAGATAAAGCGAGAAAGGCGTTGCAGCAGTAACCGATTTTCTTCGCGCAGCCGTGAATTCTCTTCCAGCAGCGTTAACGCGACCGCGATCCCAGGCCAGTCGAGCGCCAGCTCCTCGCGTAAGCGTAGCGCGCGTTGTACCACGCTCGCTGCGCGATCGTCGAATTGCCAGTCGGCGTTATCGTCTTCGTAAGGCTCAATTACGCCAAGTCCGACGATTTCGTTTAGCTCCTCTTCCGTCACGCCGGTGTGCAAACAAAATTCGGTGATGGTAAAGGTGACAGTGATGTTAGCCATTATGCTTTCCCCCATTGCTGGCGTGGGTCAAAGGACGACTGCGCGTCCGCCAGTTGTTGCCACAGGGCAGCTGTTTTCTCGTCAGGTTTCGGCGGCATAACGATTTTGATGATGGCATAGAGATCGCCAGTGTGCTTTTTACTGGCTAATCCTTTTCCTTTGATACGCAGCCGCTGACCTGCCTGGCTGCCGGGGGGAATGGTCAGCAAAATACGCTCTTTAAGCGTTGGCACAGACACCTTAGCGCCGAGCGCCGCCTCCCATGGGGCAAGCGGAAGGACGACTTCCAGATCCTGATTGACGATATCAAAGAGCGGATGCGGGGCAATATGGATAACGAGCCATAAATCGCCATTAGGTCCGCCGTTTTCCCCCGGCGTGCCCTGGCCTTTCAGTCTGATTCGTTGCCCGTTGCTGACGCCAGCCGGGATTTTCACATTCAATGTTTTGGGAATTTCCCGCTCCACCAAGCCGAACGCGTTATAAACGGGGACGGAATAGCTAATCGTACGCTGGTGCTCTTCCAGCGTTTCTTCCAGGAATACCGCCACTTCAATTTCGATATCATGACCGCGTGCGGCGTGGCGGTGGTGCGAATGGCGACCGTGCTGACCAAAAATAGACGAGAAAATATCATCAAAATCTTCGGCGTTATACGGCTGGCCTTCGTGTTGCTGGAACTGGCGATTAAATTGTGGATCGTTACGGTGTTGCCATAACTGGTCATACTCGGCGCGCCGTTGCTCATCACTCAGCACTTCCCATGCTTCAGCAACCTCTTTGAAACGGGCTTCGGCATTGGGTTCTTTGCTGACATCTGGATGGTACTTGCGGGCCAGTCGGCGATAGGCGGTCTTAATCGTCTTGAGATCGTCCGTCGGTTTCACGCCCATAATGGCGTAATAATCCTTAAGTTCCATAGCATCATCTCGCTAAATCAATACATACAGAAGGGACCCCAAAAAGGTTTCTCCACTAAGTGTAGGGTAAACCTGAAAAGTGCGTATGAAAACACCAGTTATATCATTAGTAAGAATAAATTACGTTGTTCGACTATCAGAAGGTTGCGCAGCGCGCCGACATAACTTTACAGGGGAAAGGTTGCCAAAACCGCGCCAGTGGCTAAGATAACTCGCGTTAAACAGTGAGGGCGCAATGGCGAAACAACAACGGATGGGCTGGTGGTTTCTTTGCCTTGCATGTGTCGTGGTAATGGTTTGTACCGCGCAACGCATGGCGGGCCTGCACGCCTTGCAGATGCAGGCGACGGCCTCTGCTGCGGTGGTCAGCGCTCCCTCCTCGACAGATGACGGCTCGCCGGTCACTCCCTGTGAATTAAGCGCCAAGTCGCTGCTGGCGGCGCCTCCGGTACTCTTTGAAGGCGCTATCCTTGCGCTTTGTCTACTGCTTTCCTTACTGGCGCCTGTCCGGGTCATGCGCCTGCCGTTTTCGCCTCCACGGGCTATTTCGCCGCCCACATTACGGGTACATCTACGATTTTGTGTCTTCCGTGAATGACAGACTGGTTATTGCTAACGGTTAATTACTCATTCACGGAGAAAAAATATGATGATTTTGTTCAGGCGGATACTGTTCTGCCTGTTATGGCTTTGGCTGCCCGTCTCCTGGGCGGCGGAAAGCGGCCGGCTGCGTTCGCCCGATAACGACCATGCCAGCATACGGCTACGTGCCGATACGTCCGCTAACGGCGAGACCCGGCTGTTACTGGATGTCAAACTGGAAAACGGCTGGAAAACCTACTGGCGCGCGCCGGGGGAAGGGGGCGTGGCGCCCTCTATCGCCTGGAAAGGCGACATGCCTGAGGTAAGCTGGTTCTGACCAACCCCCTCGCGCTTCGATGTGGCGAATATCACCACCCAGGGATATCACGACGAGGTGACCTTTCCGATGATCGTGCGCGGTACGCCGCCGGCGACCTTGCGCGGTGTGTTGACGTTATCAACCTGCAGCAATGTTTGTCTGTTGACCGATTACCCCTTTTCCGTGACGCCCACTGTGCAGAATGCCGATTTTGCCCATGACTATGCGCGGGCGATGGGTAAAATTCCGCTCCGCAGTGGACTAACGGACTCGCTTGACGTCGGCTATCGCCCGGGAGAACTGGTGGTCACTGCTACGCGAGCGGCGGGCTGGTCATCGCCCGGGCTCTATCTTGACACCATAGATGACGTCGATTTTGCGAAGCCTCGCCTGCGCGTAGAGGGCGACAGGTTACAGGCGACGGTGCCGGTGACGGACAGTTGGGGCGAAAAGGCGCCCGATTTGCGCAACAAATCGCTGACCCTCGTGTTAGCCGATGGCGCTATCGCCCAGGAGAGCACGTAAACCATTGGTGCTGCGCCAGCGCAAACGCCGGACAATGCGGCGCTACCTTTCTGGCAAGTTGTAATGATGGCGCTGATCGGCGGACTGATTCTTAATTTAATGCCCTGCGTACTGCCGGTCTTGGGCATGAAACTTGGCTCTATTTTATTGGTAGAGGAAAAAAGCCGCTCTCACATCAGGCGACAATTTTTGGCTTCGGTCGCCGGTATCATTGCGTCATTTATGGCGCTGGCGGCGTTTATGACCCTCCTTCGCCTGTCAAACCATGCGCTGGCCTGGGGAGTTCAGTTCCAGAATGCATGGTTTATTGGTTTTATGGCGCTGGTGATGTTGTTGTTTAGCGCCAGCCTGTTCGGGCTTTTTGAGTTCAGGCTTCCCTCATCTATGACCACGAAACTGGCCACTTACGGCGGTAACGGTATGTCGGGACATTTCTGGCAGGGGGCATTCGCCACGCTGCTGGCGACGCCTTGTAGCGCGCCGTTTCTGGGCACGGCGGTCGCGGTGGCGCTCACGGCGTCGCTGCCGACGCTGTGGGGGCTGTTCCTTTCGCTTGGCCTGGGGATGAGCGCGCCGTGGCTACTGGTCGCGCTACGACCAGGACTTGCGCTACGTTTACCGCGCCCCGGACGTTGGATGAATGTCCTGTGCAGGATCCTCGGTCTGATGATGCTGGGGTCGGCTATCTGGCTGGCGACGTTACTCCTGCCGCATTTCGGCTTCACTGCGTCAAAGAGCGCGCAAGACACGGTTCAGTGGCAACCGTTGAGTGAACAGGCAATCCAGTCGGCGCTGGCGCAGCATAAGCGGGTATTTGTCGATGTCACTGCGGACTGGTGTATTACCTGTAAAGTGAATAAATACAACGTCCTGCAAAAAGAGGATGTGCAGGCCGCCTTGCAACAGCCGGATGTTGTGGCGCTGCGGGGAGACTGGACGCTGCCGTCCGATGCCATTACAGATTTTCTGAAAACGCGTGGCCAGGTCGCCGTGCCGTTTAATCAGGTATATGGCCCCGGCTTGCCGGAAGGGGAGGCATTGCCCACTTTGCTGACCCGCGATGCGGTATTACAAACGTTGAAAAAAGCGAAAGGAATAACCCAATGAAATACATGATTGTTTTACTGCTGGCGCTGTTTTCAACGCTGAGCATCGCGCAAGAAACCGCCCCTTTTACGCCGGATCAGGAAAAGCAGATTGAAAATCTGATCCATGCGGCGTTGTTTAACGATCCTGCCAGCCCGCGGATAGGCGCTAAACACCCTAAGCTGACGCTGGTGAACTTTACGGATTACAACTGCCCGTACTGCAAACAGCTCGATCCGATGCTGGAAAAGATTGTGCAGAAATATCCTGACGTTGCGGTCATTATTAAACCGATGCCATTTAAAGGAGAGAGTTCCATACTGGCGGCGCGTATTGCGCTGACCACCTGGCGCGAGCATCCGCAACAGTTCCTCGCGCTACATGAAAAACTCATGCAAAAGCGCGGTTACCATACGGATGACAGTATTAAACAGGCCCAGCAGAAAGCAGGGGCTACGCCAGTGACTCTGGATGAAAAAAGCATGGAAACGATACGCACTAATTTGCAGTTGGCAAGGCTGGTCGGCGTGCAAGGAACGCCAGCGACGATCATTGGCGACGAGCTGATTCCGGGCGCAGTGCCCTGGGATACGCTGGAAGCGGTGGTGAAAGAAAAACTGGCGGCTGCCAATGGCGGGTAAACTGCGGCGTTGGCTGCGTGAAGCCGCGGTTTTTCTGGCGCTCCTCATCGCGATAATGGTGGTCATGGACGTCTGGCGCGCGCCGCAGGCGCCTCCGGCGTTTGCCGCGACACCGTTACATACGCTGACGGGAGAGTCGACAACTCTGGCGACCTTGAGCGAGGAACGCCCCGTACTGCTCTATTTTTGGGCCAGCTGGTGCGGGGTATGCCGCTTTACTACGCCTGCGGTCGCTCGCCTGGCGGCTGAAGGGGAAAACGTCATGACCGTTGCGCTCCGCTCCGGCGATGACGCTGAGGTTGCCCGCTGGCTGGCGCGCAAGGGCGTTGACTTCCCGGTCGTCAATGATGCTAAAGGCGCCTTATCCGCTGGCTGGGAAATCAGCGTGACACCAACGCTGGTGGTGGTTTCACAAGGTCGGGTTGTGTTCACCACCAGCGGCTGGACCAGCTATTGGGGCATGAAGCTTCGGCTGTGGTGGGCAAAAACGTTCTGAATATGCGCCGGGGTTTCCCGGCGCTAACGCGTTTACTGTAAGAAAAACCCCCGTTTTGCGAAATCGTTCCCGGAAAAATGATCCATTTCTGTCACACTCAGAACGATTTGATAACAACAAGAGGTCATAGGGATGAAAAAATCATTACTCGCTGTTGCTGTGGCAGGGGCTGTTTTGTTGTCATCCGCCGTACAGGCGCAGACAACGCCGGAGGGTTATCAATTACAACAGGTGCTGATGATGAGCCGCCATAATCTGCGGGCGCCGCTGGCGAATAATGGCAGCGTACTGGCGCAGTCGACGCCGAACGCCTGGCCGGCGTGGGACGTTCCCGGCGGGCAACTGACGACGAAAGGCGGCGTGCTGGAAGTCTATATGGGACACTACACACGTGAATGGCTGGTCGCGCAGGGGCTGATACCGTCGGGAGAATGTCCGGCGCCCGACACGGTATATGCCTATGCGAATAGTTTGCAGCGCACCGTCGCCACCGCGCAATTTTTCATTACCGGCGCTTTCCCCGGCTGTGATATTCCTGTTCATCATCAGGAAAAAATGGGCACTATGGATCCTACCTTCAATCCGGTGATTACCGATGATTCCGCCGCGTTCCGGCAACAGGCTGTACAGGCGATGGAAAAGGCGCGTAGTCAGCTACATCTTGATGAGAGTTATAAACTGCTTGAGCAGATAACGCATTATCAGGACTCGCCGTCCTGCAAAGAGAAGCATCAGTGTTCGCTAATCGACGCGAAAGATACCTTCAGCGCGAACTATCAGCAAGAGCCTGGTGTGCAGGGGCCGCTTAAAGTAGGGAACTCGCTGGTGGATGCGTTTACCCTGCAATATTACGAAGGGTTTCCGATGGATCAGGTCGCCTGGGGCGGGATCCACACCGATCGGCAGTGGAAGGTGCTGTCAAAACTGAAAAACGGCTATCAGGACAGCCTGTTTACCTCACCCACGGTGGCGCGCAATGTCGCTGCGCCGCTGGTGAAATATATCGATAAGGTGCTGGTTGCCGATCGCGTTAGCGCGCCGAAGGTTACCGTGCTGGTGGGGCATGATTCCAATATCGCGTCGCTGCTGACGGCGTTGGATTTTAAACCCTATCAGCTCCATGACCAGTATGAGAGAACGCCGATTGGCGGTCAGCTTGTCTTCCAACGCTGGCATGACGGCAACGCTAACCGGGATTTGATGAAAATCGAGTATGTCTACCAGAGCGCCCGGCAGTTACGTAACGCGGAAGCGTTAACGCTCAAATCGCCCGCGCAAAGGGTAACCCTGGAACTGAAAGGATGTCCGGTGGATGCGAACGGCTTCTGTCCGCTGGATAAGTTCGATAACGTCATGAACACTGCTGCAAAATAGCCATATGCCCCCGCGCAAGCGGGGGCGTTTGTGTTATACGTTTTTACGTTCGATGATTTGTTCGCCCCAGAAGAGCGAGTCTTTGTCCGTTTTCTCAAAGGCTTTGATCAGCACCTCATCGCTACCTTCTTCCCATATTTTTTCTGCCAGTTTCTCGTCATAGTGAGCGACTTCAAAAATGGCTTCGGCAATTTCCGGCGACGTATTACGCAGGCTTGCCCATTCGCCGACGCGGTGCGCTTTTGCTTCTTGAGTTGGCATTCGAATCCTCCTGTTGAAGATTAGCCGTTGAGTTTGACTGCCAGACCGGCGACGTATTCCCCCTGATAGCGAGCGATAGAGAGTTCCTCCTGGCTTGGTTGACGTGAACCGTCGCCTCCGGCGATAGTCGTTGCGCCGTAAGGCGTGCCGCCGCGAACCTGGGAGACGTCAAAGAGTTCCTGTGCGGCATAGCCTATCGGGACGATCACCATCCCATGATGGGCAAGCGTAGTCCAGGTCGAGGTGATGGTCTGCTCCTGGCCGCCGCCCGTTCCGGTAGAACTGAACACGCTGCCGAGCTTGCCGTATAGCGAGCCGGATGCCCACAGTCCACCGGTTTGATCCAGGAAGGTACGCATCTGGCCTGACATATTGCCAAACCGGGTTGGCGTACCAAAAATAATGGCATCGTAATCCGCCAGCTCCTGTGGGGTGGCAACCGGTGCGTTTTGTGTTTTACCGCCAGCTTTTGCGAAGATTTCAGGCGGCATTGTTTCTGGCACACGCTTTATAATGACCTCTGCGCCGTCGACTTTCTTTGCCCCTTCCGCCACCGCATGCGCCATGGTTTCAATGTGTCCGTACATGGAATAATAGAGCACCAGAATCTTTGCCATTTGTACTACTCCTCAGATTAACCAGGTGTGTAGCGATTCGCTACGTCTATTTAAAGATATGCCCTCCTGTGAAGAGTGCAAATTTCAGCGCCATTTCTTTGATTTATAACAATAATTAATTTAGTGACCTTTGTTGCAAAATGATACATTTTTAAGCGCTTTGATTTTTCTAAATATAAGAATAACTTATTTATTTCTTATTGTTATTATTCTGCGTATTCGGCTTCCGATGTTGCAGAATATTTCGGTAAGCGGCCTACCACGGCGTTTTTCACTATGCTTAATGTTACGTGGCGTTACTGATGATATCGTTCATACGCTGCGCGAGGAGATACTCCTCATTACCTATGCAATATGATGTCTAATCTATGACGGAGGTCAGTAATGGCAAACCATCGTGGCGGTTCCGGTAATTTTGCGGAAGACCGCGAAAGAGCATCAGAAGCAGGTCGTAAAGGTGGTCAGCACAGCGGGGGCAATTTTAAGAATGACCCGCAGCGTGCATCCGAAGCAGGCAAAAAAGGGGGCAAAAGCAGTAACCGTAATAGCTAGCCTGCGTCACAACAGCAAGACGCTGAGCGTTTCGCGCTAAAAAGCGTCATGCGCCACCGCCGCCGGATTTCCGGCGGTTTTTTTGTTTATAAGCCGGATTTGGTATGCTTGCGTCCTGACAAAAAGGAGAGGGCGCATGTCGCAACGCACAGAGAAAAAAATCGGGAAACGCTCGCAGGCCACCGGTGCAAAACGGCAGCTTATCTTAACTGCCGCGCTTGCTGTTTTTTCCCAGTATGGCATTCATGGCGCGCGTCTTGAGCAGGTCGCCGAGCGGGCAGGCGTCTCCAAAACCAATCTGCTTTATTATTATCCCTCGAAAGAGGCGCTGTATGTCGCGGTAATGCGACAGATTCTGGATGTCTGGTTGGCGCCGCTCAAGGCGTTTCGCGCAGAATTTTCCCCTCTGGAGGCCATCAAAGAGTATATCCGTCTCAAGCTGGAGGTTTCGCGTGATTATCCGCAGGCGTCGCGGCTCTTCTGCATGGAGATGCTGGCGGGCGCGCCGCTCTTAATGGAGGAACTGACCGGCGATCTAAAAGCGTTGATAGATGAAAAATCCGCGCTGATTGCCGGATGGGTGCACAGCGGGAAACTGGCGCCCGTCTCCCCGCACCATTTGATCTTCATGATTTGGGCCGCCACGCAACATTACGCCGATTTTGCCCCTCAGGTTGAGGCGGTAACCGGCGCGACGCTTCGCGATGAAGCCTTTTTCAACCAAACGGTCGAAAGCGTTCAGCGCATTATTATTGAAGGGATTCGCGTGCGTTAACCGGCTGGCGGCAGTGGGCAGCTCAAATCACCCTCTTCACATTGCAGCAGCGAGGCTAAAAACGCTTCGCGTTCGTTCGTTTTATCGGTCAGGCACTGGCTGGCGATCATGGGTTGCACGCTGCCGCCCTCCGTACCTGAGCGAATCAGAGCGCAATCGGCGTCCCGCAGGGCAATCCATGCCACCTGCGCTTTTTGCAACAGCTCGCGCTGCGGCGGTTGCGCACGCTTAATCGCGCTTTGATAGGTTTCGTTCAGCTTTTTATCTGCCGCCTGGTATTGCGCGGCGGCGCAGCGATTCATTTCCAGCTGCGTACTGGCGCTGGCACATTCATCGGCCAACGCCTGACTGCTGAACAACAACGCCGCGCAGGTAAGGAAAATTCGTTTCATACGGTCCTCTGACGCGAGTAAAAAGGCTCCATTGACGGAGCCTTAATTAACCACAGTATTAGCCAATTGTCATCAGGCTGGCATTACCGCCAGCGGCGGCAGTGTTTACGCTCAGCGAACGTTCAATATAGAGCCGTTCCAGCAGTATATTGCTTTCGCCGCGGGCGAACCCCTGTACCGACACTATCGCGCCTTCGCGGGCGGCGACGGCTTCGCACACGGTTCGCAGCTTGTCGGAGTCGCCGTGGAAAATCACCGCGTCAAACGGCTGCGCCATCAGCGTTTCCGCTTTCGCAAACTGGACACGCGCCGCAACGGCGGCGGGGAGACGTTTCGCCAGATCGCGGTGGAAGGCGTCGTCTGACCATAGCGCCTGACTGCCGACGGCGAGAACGGCGGCAAGCTGCGTCAACGCGTCCTGTTCGTCATCAGCCAGGCATAATACCCGTTCACGCGGTAACAGCGTCCAGGTATTACGCTCGCCGGTCGGTCCCGGTAGCAGGCGCTGCGTGCCGGCCTGCGCCAGATCGGCGAATTGTCGGCAGATCGTCTGTAGCGCCGGGCGATCCGCCGCCCATTGCGTCAGGGCGGTCAACGGCGCGAGTAGCGTGGTTTTAAGCTGCGCATCCACCGGGTAACGCGCATCCTGACGAGTCAGCGTCGTATTGAGCGCATTGGGCGGGCGGTGTGCCAGCAGGCGGTAGAGATAGAGTGGCCCTCCCGCTTTTGGCCCGGTACCGGACAGTCCTTCGCCGCCAAACGGCTGGACGCCGACGACCGCGCCCACCATATTACGGTTAACGTACAGGTTGCCGACATGGGCGGAACCGGTGACTTGCGCAATGGTTTCATCAATACGGGTATGTACGCCCAGCGTTAGCCCGTAGCCGGAAGCGTTAATCTGTTCGATAAGCTCCGCCAGTTGGTTACGGTTATAACGCACGACATGCAGCACGGGCCCGAAGACCTCTTTTTCCAGTTCTGCGAAGTTTTCCAGCTCAATAAGCGTGGGCATAACAAACGTACCGGTCTGCCATTCCTGAGCGTCATCGTTGTTTTCACGCGCGGCCTGGAAAACCGGGCGGCCTTTGGCGCGCATCGTCTGGATATGACGCTCGATGTTGGCTTTGGCCTCGCTATCAATCACCGGCCCGATATCGGTCGTCAGACGGCCTGGATTCCCCATCCGACACTCCGCCATCGCGCCGCGTAACATTTTCAGCGTATGTTCGGCGATATCGTCCTGCAAACACAGCACGCGGAGCGCGGAACAGCGTTGTCCGGCGCTGTCGAAAGCGGAAGCCAGCACATCCACGACCACCTGCTCGGTGAGCGCGGAAGAGTCGACAATCATAGCGTTCATACCGCCGGTTTCCGCAATCAACGGAATAGGGCGGCCCTGGGCGTCAAGACGCGTGGCGATGTTGCGCTGCAACAACGTCGCGACCTCCGTGGAACCGGTAAACATCACGCCGCGTACACGCGCATCGGCGGTAAGCTGGGCGCCGACGGTTTCTCCCCGTCCCGGCAACAGTTGCACGACGCCCGGCGGTACGCCCGCTTCCAGCAAAATGGCAATGCCCTGGGCGGCAATCAGCGATGTCTGCTCTGCCGGTTTCGCCAGAACGCTGTTACCTGCCGCCAGCGCGGCGGCGATTTGGCCGGTGAAAATGGCCAGCGGGAAGTTCCACGGACTGATGCAGACTACCGGCCCTAACGGGCGATGCGTTTCGTTATCGAAATCGTCACGCACTTGACCGGCATAATAATGGAGGAAGTCTACCGCTTCGCGCACTTCGGCAATGGCGTTGCTGAACGTTTTCCCCGCTTCGCGCACCAACAGGCCAATCAACTGCTGCATTTGGTCTTCCATCAATACCGCCGCCCGCTGCAAAATGGCGGCGCGTTCTTGCGGCGGCGTCGCAAACCAAACCGGCGCCTGATTGACCGCGTTTTGCAATGCCTGTTCAACCTCGCTTTCTGTCGCTTCGCGTCCCCAGCCGACAATATCTTTCGGTTCCGCCGGGTTGATAACCGGCGTCATCTCACCGTCGGCCACCGGTTGTTCCAGCACAGGTTTGGCCTGCCATTTCTGCATGGCGTTGCTTAACAGGGCAGAAGAAAGCGAGGCGAGGCGATGTTCATTCGCTAAATCAAGTCCGGCGGAGTTTATCCGACCTTCGCCGTACAGATCGCGCGGCAGCGGAATTTTCGGATGCGGTATGCCAGCCTGACCTTCCTGCTGCGCCAGTTTTTCCACGGCCTCGACCGGGTCGGCCACCAGTTCATCGAGCGGTAGGGTGGCATCGGCGATGCGGTTGACAAAAGAGGTGTTGGCGCCGTTTTCGAGCAGGCGTCGTACCAGATAGGCCAGCAGGGTTTCGTGTGTTCCCACCGGCGCGTAAATACGGCAGGGACGGTTAAGTTTTCCGTCCGCTACTTTACCGGTGACCTGTTCATACAGCGGTTCGCCCATGCCGTGCAGGCACTGGAATTCGTACTGACCCGGATAGTAATTTTGCCCGGCCAGATGATAAATCGCTGCCAGTGTGTGTGCGTTATGGGTCGCGAACTGCGGGTAGATCAGATTAGGAACGGCGAGCAGTTTTTTCGCGCAGGCCAGATAAGAGACATCGGTATACACTTTGCGGGTATAAACCGGATAGCCTTCCAGCCCTTCCATTTGCGCGCGTTTGATCTCGCTATCCCAGTAGGCGCCTTTCACCAGACGAATCATCAGCCGACGGCGGCTACGGGAGGCCAGATCGACTAAATAATCAATGACCAGCGGGCAGCGTTTCTGGTAAGCCTGGATCACAAAGCCAATGCCGTTCCAGCCCGCCAGTTCGGGTTCGAAGCAGAGTTTTTCCAGCAGATCGAGCGAGAGCTCCAGACGATCCGCCTCTTCGGCGTCGATATTGAGACCGATATCATACTGGCGCGCCAGCAGCGTCAGGGATTTCAGGCGTGGATAAAGCTCCTCCATTACCCGATCGTATTGTGCGCGACTATAGCGTGGATGCAGGGCGGACAGCTTAATCGAGATGCCTGGCCCTTCGTAAATACCGCGACCGTTAGACGCTTTGCCGATGGCATGAATCGCTTGCTGGTAAGAAACCATATAGGCCTGCGCATCGGCGGCGGTTAACGCGGCTTCGCCCAGCATATCGTAAGAATAGCGGAACCCTTTCTCTTCCAGTTTTCGGGCATTCGCCAGCGCCTGAGCAATGGTTTCGCCACTCACGAACTGCTCGCCCATTAAACGCATCGCCATGTCGACGCCTTTGCGGATTAACGGTTCGCCGCTCTTGCCGATAATGCGGTTCAGCGAGCGCGAAAGATTGGCTTCGTTATGCGTTGAGACCAGTCGGCCGGTAAAGAGCAGCCCCCAGGTGGCGGCGTTTACAAACAGCGACGGGCTACGGCCAATATGCGACTGCCAGTTGCCATTACTGATTTTGTCGCGAATTAACGCATCGCGCGTAGCTTTGTCGGGAATACGCAGCAGCGCTTCCGCCAGACACATCAGCGCTACGCCTTCTTGCGAAGAGAGGGAAAACTCCTGCAACAGGCCTTGCACCATACCCGCGCGACCGCTGGCGGATTTTTGATTGCGCAATTTCTCCGCCAGTTGATACGCCAGTTTATGCGCCTGCTCAGCGACAGGCGGCGACAGGCGCGCCTGTTCCATTAGCATTGACACCGCATCGGTTTCCGGGCGGCGCCAGGCGGCGGTGATGGCGGCGCGAGAGACGGATTGGGGAAGAATCTGTTCGGCAAACTCCAGAAAGGGCTGATGCGGCTCATCCTGCGGCGCGACCGGCTCCTCGCTTTCATTTGCCGCGCCGGCAAACAGCGCAGGTAGCTCCGGTAGCGTATCGCTATTTTCCAGCTTGTCCAGATAGCTAAAGATTGCCTGTTTTATTAACCAGTGCGGCGTGCGATCGATACGCGACGCGGCCATTTTGATCCGTTCGCGCGTGGCGTCGTCCAGCTTAACCCCCATCGTGGTGGTTCCCATACCCTCTACTCCTGTTATTCGCTCTGTCTGCTAACCAATAGTTAGCGGAAAATATCCACTATGTTGCAACTTTGTGCAACCGCGTTAAATGTGACCTGCGTTGCAAGCTTAAAAATGAATAAATTGTTAAAAAAAGAAAGAGGGAGTCTGACGGGGAAAACCATCTGGATTTATTTTCTCTGCGGTAGTTAACACTTTTAAAAGGTGCAACCGCAAAAAATGTGAGAGAGTGCAACCTGGAGAAAAATAGTATCCCTCTGCAATCAAATTTGATGTAAATGGTGTGTTAAATCGATTGTGAATAACCACCGCTTCCGGCAGGATACGGTCGCCCTGGTAAACATAACACCCTTGCCACGTTCCGGCAGGGTACAAAACGGCACGCTACGGTAGTGCCAATAAATAAATTTGGAGAACCTTGATGGCTATTAGCACACCGATGTTGGTGACATTCTGTGTCTATATTTTTGGCATGATATTGATTGGGTTTATCGCCTGGCGCTCAACCAAAAACTTTGATGACTATATTCTTGGCGGTCGCAGCCTGGGGCCGTTTGTTACGGCTTTATCAGCCGGCGCGTCGGATATGAGCGGCTGGCTGTTAATGGGGCTGCCTGGCGCTATCTTTCTGTCGGGGATCTCTGAAAGCTGGATCGCCATTGGCCTGACGTTAGGCGCATGGATTAACTGGAAGCTGGTGGCCGGGCGCCTGCGCGTGCATACCGAATTTAACAATAACGCGCTCACGCTGCCGGACTATTTTACCGGTCGGTTTGAGGATAAGAGCCGAGTCCTGCGTATTATTTCCGCGTTGGTTATTCTGCTGTTTTTCACCATCTATTGCGCGTCAGGTATTGTCGCTGGAGCACGACTGTTCGAAAGCACCTTCGGTATGAGCTATGAAACCGCACTGTGGGCGGGGGCCGCGGCAACCATTATTTATACCTTTATCGGCGGGTTTCTTGCCGTTAGCTGGACGGATACCGTTCAGGCCAGCCTGATGATTTTTGCGTTAATCCTGACGCCGGTGATGGTTATTGTCGGCGTAGGCGGTTTTAGCGAGTCGCTGGAGGTGATCAAGCAAAAGAGCATCGAGAATGTCGACATGCTCAAGGGGCTGAATTTTGTCGCTATTATTTCCCTGATGGGCTGGGGACTGGGTTACTTCGGTCAGCCGCATATCCTGGCGCGCTTTATGGCGGCGGATTCCCATCACAGTATTGTTCATGCGCGTCGTATCAGTATGACCTGGATGATTCTGTGTCTGGCGGGCGCGGTGGCGGTGGGCTTCTTTGGCATTGCGTACTTTAACAACAACCCCGCGCTGGCCGGGGCGGTGAACCAAAACTCAGAACGCGTATTTATTGAACTGGCGCAGATCCTGTTTAACCCGTGGATTGCCGGTATTTTGCTGTCTGCTATCCTGGCGGCGGTGATGTCGACGTTGAGCTGTCAGTTGCTGGTATGCTCCAGCGCGATTACAGAAGATTTATATAAGGCTTTTCTGCGTAAAAGCGCCAGCCAGCAAGAGCTGGTATGGGTAGGGCGAGTGATGGTGCTGGTGGTAGCGCTGATCGCCATTGCGCTGGCGGCGAACCCCGATAACCGTGTGCTGGGGCTGGTGAGCTACGCCTGGGCTGGATTCGGCGCGGCATTTGGGCCTGTTGTCCTGTTTTCTGTGATGTGGTCGCGTATGACACGTAACGGCGCGCTGGCGGGAATGATTATTGGCGCGGTGACGGTTATCGTCTGGAAACAATATGGCTGGCTGGATCTGTATGAGATTATCCCTGGCTTCATTTTCGGCAGCCTGGGGATCGTAATCTTTAGCCTGCTAGGCAAAGCGCCGACAGCAGCGATGCAGGAACGCTTTGCAAAAGCGGACGCGCATTATCATTCCGCGCCGCCGTCGAAGCTACAGGCGGAATAACCGACATGTCCGATAGCATTATTGCCATCGGACATATTTTACCAGGCGGCGTTATACGCCTGCCTGGTCCTCTGATAAGTCCCGTACCGATTGACTGAAGATGTTCAGGTAAATGAGGACGCACTCTCAAACTATTTTTAGCCCTTGAGCGCCGTTAACGCGGGCGTAATACGTCTCGAGTAATCACTAACTGGCCATATATGAAATCGCCTGTTAATGGTACCAATAGCCTTGGCGCAATAGAGTAATGACAAAAATTAAAACGAGTTAGCGTTACCGGCGTAAGTATGCCGCACAAAATTTTGCATAAATAATGCCGTTTTAGCGATGGGAGAGAGGACACGTTAATTACTCTATTTTAATCTTTTATATGTTTAATATTCAATGGGTTATGGGTGGTTTCACCATTAATACCCATAGTAGCTAATGATTATCTTTTTTAGTCTCCTGCCGATGAAATAATCGTGTAATCTTTCTGTAAGAGACTGACAATGACGCAATAATTTTTGGTTAATGCATGGTGAATATATTGTTGCATTATTGATGTTTTGTGTTGTACTTAGTAGTAATAGCGGTAGTTCCCCGGCAGTGATGGTCACTCACTATGGAGATCGCGAATGGTAATGTCCGCACCAGGACACATTGTTTACAGTAGTTACAACACCCTGTACGGACATTCTCTCTCCGGTGGTGGTCTTGTCACCTTAAAAGCTCTCATCATTTCTCTTACTGTCCATACCCATGACGTCATATGTGGTGCGCGTAGCCGTGTGTGGCGTCGTTTCAAAAAGCAAGCTAAGGCTTACAAGGAAGCCAACCCTCAGATGTGTGTGCGCATAATCGCGTTCAAGAGAACGCGGGTGATGTATACCTACAACTCAAGGTGCTATCCATGGGAAGACAAAAAGCAGTGATCAAAGCTCGTCGTGAAGCAAAGCGTGTGTTGAGACGAGATTCGCGTAGTCATAAGCAACGTGAAGAAGAATCGGTCACGTCACTGGTACAGATGGGCGGAGTAGAAGCCATTGGCATGGCGCGCGATAGTCGCGATACCTCTCCTGTTAAGGCGCTAAATGAAGCACAGGCGCATTATCTGAACGCTATCGACAGTAAACAGCTTATTTTTGCGACCGGCGAAGCCGGCTGTGGAAAAACATGGATCAGTGCGGCAAAGGCGGCAGAAGCATTGATTCATAAGGACGTCGAGAGGATCATTGTGACGCGTCCGGTATTGCAGGCTGATGAAGATCTTGGTTTTTTGCCCGGTGATATCGCTGAAAAATTTGCGCCTTATTTTCGTCCCGTCTACGATGTCCTGCTTAAACGGTTGGGCGCGTCCTTTATGCAATATTGTTTGCGCCCGGAAATCGGTAAGGTAGAAATTGCCCCGTTCGCCTATATGCGTGGGCGTACTTTTGAAAATGCGGTCGTGATCCTCGACGAGGCGCAAAATGTGACTGCGGCGCAAATGAAAATGTTTTTGACGCGATTAGGCGAAAATGTCACGGTCATTGTCAATGGCGATATTACGCAATGCGACCTGCCGCGCGGCGTGCGTTCCGGATTGAGCGATGCGTTGGAACGCTTTGAAGAAGATGAAATGGTAGGGATTGTGCATTTCAACAAAGACGACTGCGTGCGCTCGGCGCTTTGTCAGCGAACGCTCCACGCATACAGCTAATATAGCATTGACTTTCAGAGCCCGGGAGACCGGGCTTTGTTGTCTATAAAGCGTCCAGCAGACTCATGGACAAAAAAGGAAAATGACGCCTGTACGTGAAGGGAATTATTTTGTCATGTCCAGGGCATTCATTGTCCGTAATTTGCTTTCTCGGGCCTGTTCCGGCGAGGACTGTACAAGAAGGGTATAGAGCAGGTCAAAGACGAAAAGCTGCGCGGCTTTCGTACCGATCGAGTCACCCTGCAACATTCCTTGCCGATTACCATTGATCAGGCAAAAATCGGCCTCTTCACATAATGGAGAACCCAGATTATGGGTAATGGCGACAGTGGTGGCGCCAGCCTGTCGGGCCAATCGGAGTGAATGCACTGTTTCTGGCGATGTGCCCGAGTGACTGACACCCATCGCGACATCGCCTGCTTTTAATAGCGTAGCCTGCATGTACATAAAATGGTTATTGCTTACCGCATCGCCCCGTAAACCAATACGCATTAGCTTGTGTTTCATATCCAGCGCCGTGATCCCCGATGAGCCCACACCAAAGATATAAACTGAGTGACAGTGACGTAGGGCGTCCACGACACCGAGAACCTGTTGCATATCAAGCAGATTTAGCGTTTCAGACAATACATTACTAATGGTGTTCTGCAATTTTAAACCAATGGCGTGGGCATCGTCGGATTCGCTAACTTCGGCATCCAGTAGAGGACTACTGTCATCAGACTCGGTAGTGGCAAGTTCAATGGCCAGGTCCATTTTAAAATCCTGAAAACCTTTATAGCCCAGGGTGCGACAAAAGCGAATAACCGTGGCTTCTCCGGCCTGTGTGTCGCGCGACAAATCGGCAATAGATGACTGTGTCACCTGTCTGGGGAAGGCTAAAATATATTGCGCAATACGCTGGGAGGCACGTGTCAGGCTTTTTTGCATAGCACCCAGAGTGTCAAGGATTTTTCCGGGTTTAAGACGTGGGGGTTGAGGCTCCATATAGTTCCTGCTCTTGAGGGCTGATTGCGGCACAAAGCCTGCAATATCGAACAGAGCAGAGCCTATCAAGTCTGCGGCATGAAAAAAAGCGCGATGTAAGTAAAGGAGGGGGAGTATTTACATCGCGTTGCCAACTTATGACAGAACATCACTGGAGAGTAATCTGTTTGCTCTTACGGTGTTTATAGCGCGCCATCTGACGGATGGTTTATATCTGGCCCGGTATTGTCGCCCCGCGCGTTGGCGTCACCGTGTGCTGTGTCGGTATAGCGTGGTATCATGAAATCATAATGTCACCTTTGGCTCAGGTTTTTCATCCAGCGTCAATGGCGGTGCCGGGGCAAATAACGGGGCGAAAATAACGCCGCTGATCACCACGCTTAGCGAGCCAATGACCCCATAAAAGAAGAAGTTAAGGTCAGTGGCATAGCGTGCGCCCAGCACGGTAATGACGCTGATAATAATTCCTAAAACCGCACTCCCGGCATTTGCTCGTTTAAAGAAAATGCCCAGCATGAACAGACCGGTCATTGGCCCTCCCATCAGACCTATCAGACTATTAAATGCATCCCAGATTTCTGATTCATCGGCCATGACCAGCCATACTGAGGCCGCGCTACTTATCAGGCCCGCGACCAGAATAACTAACTTAGCTATTTTCATACGGTTTTCAGGCGTTCTTTTTTTATGACTCAAACGCTGATAGATATCGGAATTAAAACAACTGGAAATGCTGTTTAAGCTGCTGGAGATACTGGACTGCGCAGCAGCGAAAATAGCGGCGATTATCAACCCTGCAATGCCGACTGGCATTTCGGTGACCACGAATAAGGGCAAAATGCCGCCAGTGTTGAATCCCGCCGGTAATAATTGTGGATGTTGCTGATAGTAGACAAACAATGCCGAGCCGATAGCAAAAAAGAAAACAGGGATCACAGCAACCAGTTTGGCATTTGTAAGTAATGTTTTCTTCGTTTCCTCTATGGAGTCAGTCACGATATAGCGTTGGACCACATCCTGACTGGCAGTAAATTGCTGAATATTAGCAAACAGAAAACCAATCATCAATACAGGTACTGTGCTTTCCGTCCAGCTCCAGTGGAACTGCGTAGCCGGAAAGAATTTATCCGCCTGCTGCGTCACCGTAAAAATTTCACCAATGCCGCCCTGGACTTTGAGACATATCACTATAAAAATCAGTATCGCGCTGCCAGAAAGTAAGAGGCCTTGAATAACATCAGTCCATATTACTCCTTCAATTCCACCCATCCAAGTATAAATGATACACATCACGCTAATCAACAGTACCAAAATCACCGGGTCTATAGCGATGAAGGGGCGCAAGGCCAGCACGGTGAGGAAAGTGATAATGGCGATACGTCCGATATGAAACAACATAAATGACATGCTGGCGAATAGACGGCAGCGCACATCGAACCGTGCTTCGAGATATTCATAGGCTGATGTGACTTTCAATTTCCGAAAAAACGGAATATAGAAATAAAAAACCAGCGGTAAAATTGCGATAGCCAGATACTGACCAATGATAAACGTCCAGTCGGAAGTAAACGCTTTGGCAGGAATTGACATAAATGTAATTGAGCTTAACGTAGTAGCAAATACACTGACCCCAGCCGCCCAACCAGGAACCCGGCCACCACCGCGAAAATAATCGTCTGCTGTTTTTTGCCGTCTGGAAAAATAGACACCGACTAACATCATGGCCAGGAGGTAGCCAAATAATACAAGATAGTTAACGATGCCGAAAGAATGTGTAATCATAGTTCTTTCCTGCTTATGGTTTTGAGTAGAGTTGCGGTCATCGTCTGTGTATTTTTATCTTCCCATCATTCAGACGATACGATATTCAGATCAAGTAATAGTTTTTGTTACTCTCAATGACGGTAATCATGAGATGTAAAAGGCAGAGCATTTATGCTCCACCAATGGTGATGCCCAGACGTATGTCCTGCCGGATACCTGAAATAGCAGATATCCGATATTGCGTTCAAACAGGCTTCAGGCCTGGGGATCGTATTTGCCGATAGCATTATTAACGTCGGATTATTCTCTGAGACATAAATATCAATAGTAAGCGTGTTCATTTTCTTTTCCTGTTCAGCGTTTTACTGCGTGACTGAACCACTGACAGATATGCTCGATACGGGTGATAGCGGAACCAACGGTAACTGCCCAGGCACCATGCTCAATAGCATTGGCCGCCAGTGCAGGCGTGTTATAGCGCCCCTCGGCAATAACACGACAACCTGCATGGCTCAGTTGTGTCACCATTGCCAAATCTGGCTCAACCGGCGTGATGGGGCCGGTATAGCCAGACAGTGTTGTACCAATGAATTCGATTCCTTTCTGATGGCAACTTATGCCTTCATTCACGGTTGAACAGTCTGCCATCGCCAGTAATCCATGCAGGCGAATACGTGTCAGTAAACTATCAATATCAACCGGGCGAGAGCGGAATGAGGCATCAAAAGCGATAATATCGGCACCTGCCTGCGCCAGGGCGTCAACATCCTGTAAATAGGGAGTGATACGGACTGGCGACCCTGTAAGGTCACGTTTAATTATCCCAATAATAGGAACAGAAAGATGGGGACGAACAGCCCGCAGATTCTCAATGCCTTCAATGCGCACAGCGACCGCACCCGCCGAAGCCGCTGCCTGTGCCATTGCAGCCACAATTTCAGGTTTATCCATAGGGCTGCCTGGTACCGGTTGGCATGAGACAATCAGCCCACCGTTTTCGTGTACACTTTGTTCCAGCCTGGCTAATAGTGACATCCAGTTCCGCCTTATATATTTTGAAGTTTTGCTCCGTTTTATGTTATGTTGTGGAGTGTTGCTGCATCAAGCAAAAAGATAGAAAAATGTGAACACAGTCATAAGGTATGTTTGTTATTCAATTACTGCGCCAGCGGATTTGAGGCTATAACCTGAAGCTACAAGACAAATACAATTCACTCTGACGGCAGCATGCTGTATTTTATTAACTGCTTCCGGCATAAAGATAAAATGCTCAGAAGGAGCTTATACGCCACGGGATAGCCAGTATGAAATGCATCACATAATTCTTGTTGTATTTATTCGAATGCTATCACTAATGAGTTTGACCATAACAGGTCACCCATAATCACTTCTAACATCACCATGGTGTGCTTTTACCTCGCACATGATAACCCCATGTAATTATTTTTAGCGCTTGGTCACATTTTGTCATTATCATTGTTGAAATTGTGCACTATAAGACCACTAATGATGAAGCTTTACTCCAGTTGTATTTCTTCGCATGGGGATGCAGATGAAAAATTTTAAGAAAATGATGACGCTAATGGCGCTATGTTTATCAGTTGCTATCACCACATCAGGATATGCAACGACGCTTCCTGATATACCAGAACCACTGAAAAATGGTACTGGCGCTATTGATAATAATGGCGTGATTTATGTCGGCTTAGGTACCGCAGGGACATCCTGGTATAAAATTGATCTTAAAAAGCAACATAAAGACTGGGAGCGTATAAAGTCGTTTCCTGGTGGAGCTCGTGAGCAATCCGTGTCGGTATTTTTAAATGATGAGCTTTATGTTTTTGGTGGCGTAGGGAAAAAAAACAGTGAATCACCGTTGCAGGTTTATAGCGATGTGTACAAATACTCACCGGTGAAAAATACATGGCAAAAAGTTGACACTATATCTCCAGTTGGATTAACAGGGCATACGGGAGTAAAATTAAACGAAACGATGGTACTTATTACCGGAGGGGTTAATGAGCATATCTTTGATAAGTATTTTATTGATATAGCGGCTGCGGCTGCGGATGAAAGTGAAAAAAATAAAGTCATCTATAATTATTTTAATAAACCTGCCAAAGATTATTTTTTTAATAAAATCGTATTTATCTACAATGCTAAAGAGAACACATGGAAGAATGCCGGTGAGCTGCCAGACGCGGGGACGGCAGGATCGTCATCGGTAATGGAAAATAATTTCCTGATGCTGATTAATGGTGAGCTCAAACCGGGTTTACGTACCGATGTGATTTACCGCGCCATGTGGGATAACGACAAGCTAACATGGTTGAAGAACAGCCAGTTACCGCCATCGCCTGGAGAACAACAGCAAGAAGGGTTGGCCGGAGCATTTTCGGGCTATAGTCACGGTGTCCTGCTTGTCGGTGGTGGCGCGAATTTTCCGGGAGCAAAACAAAATTATACCAATGGAAAGTTTTACTCCCACGAAGGAATAAATAAAAAATGGCGAGATGAAGTCTATGGTTTGGTTAATGGCCATTGGCAATATATGGGTAAAATGAAACAACCTCTCGGCTATGGTGTATCAGTAAGTTATGGTGATGAAGTTTTCCTTATTGGTGGTGAAAATGCTAAAGGGAAACCTGTTTCGTCTGTAACCTCCTTTACCATGCGTGATGGTAATTTATTAATAAAATAATTTTTTAAATACAAAAATAAAGTTAATTTATGAGCGGAGTATTTTATGAAAATCAACAAATATCTTCTGGGTATGGTTTCGTTTATAGCATTTTCATCATATCTACAAGCGGCAACCCTTGATTATCGGCATGAATATGCTGATAGAACCAGAATTAATAAAGATCGTATTGCTATAATTGAAAAGCTTCCTAACGGCATTGGTTTTTATGTCGATGCCAGCGTTAAATCGGGAGGAGTAGATGGTGAGCAGGATAAGCATTTAAGCGATCTCGTCGCAAACGCTATAGAACTGGGCGTAAGTTATAATTATAAAGTTACGGACAATTTTGTTTTGCAGCCTGGATTTATATTTGAAAGCGGTCCAGACACTTCAATTTATAAGCCTTATTTAAGGGGGCAATATAATTTTGATTCTGGTGTTTATATGGCTGGTCGTTACCGTTATGACTATGCAAGGAAGACAGCTAACTATAGTGATGATGAGAAAACGAATAGATTTGATACTTATATAGGTTATGTTTTTGATGAGTTGAAATTAGAATATAACTTTACCTGGATGGATAGCGATCAAATTAAATTTGATAACAAAAAAACAAACTATGAACATAATGTGGCTTTAGCCTGGAAACTGAATAAGTCATTTACACCATACGTTGAGGTCGGAAATGTAGCGGTGAGAAATAATACCGATGAGAGACAGACCCGTTATCGCGTTGGATTACAATACCACTTTTGAGAAAGGTTAAAGAGTTACTGTACTAATCTTTGCTTAGTATTCATATCGATAATCTTATAGCCCGTGGCTACGTTACAGAACGTTAGACTTTGTCTTGAGTATTCACGTCCTTAACGTAGCTACGAATAAGGATGATAAACAATGAATATACGTCTTACATAGCTACGATCTCAGGCGGTTGTCGGAAAGTGCCGGTTGATTGTGTCTTATTCGGCAATTGATATGACTTAAAAATTAATTCCGTAAGCATTTCAGACGGTAACAGCAAATAAGGGTTTTATTGTGATAGCAAAATTCTTCCCGTGGTATAGCGAGATAACTCGTCCACAAAAAAATGCTTTATTTTCAGCATGGCTGGGTTACGTTTTTGACGGCTTCGACTTTATGCTGATTTTCTACATTATGTATCTGATCAAGGCTGACTTAGGATTGACAGATATGGAGGGCGCATTCCTTGCCACAGCGGCCTTTATTGGGCGACCATTTGGCGGGGCGCTATTTGGTCTGCTGGCAGACAAATTTGGCCGTAAGCCGTTGATGATGTGGTCGATAGTTGCCTATTCTGTAGGTACAGGGTTAAGTGGCCTGGCTTCCGGTGTAATTATGCTGACGCTTAGTCGCTTCATTGTCGGTATGGGGATGGCGGGGGAGTATGCTTGCGCTTCTACTTATGCCGTGGAAAGTTGGCCAAAGCATTTAAAATCTAAAGCGAGCGCATTTCTGGTTTCAGGTTTCGGTATTGGTAACATCATAGCAGCCTATTTTATGCCGTCATTTGCCGAAGCGTATGGTTGGCGTGCTGCTTTTTTTGTCGGTTTGCTACCCGTTCTTTTAGTAATCTACATCCGGGCCAGGGCTCCTGAATCTAAAGAGTGGGAAGAAGCTAAACTCAGTGGTCCCGGAAAGCATTCACAAAGTGCCTGGTCAGTTTTCTCTTTGTCAATGAAAGGGCTATTTAATCGAGCTCAATTTCCACTGACATTATGTGTATTTATTGTTCTGTTCTCTATTTTCGGCGCAAACTGGCCGATCTTTGGTCTACTGCCTACATATTTGGCGGGAGAGGGCTTTGATACGGGTGTGGTCTCTAATTTAATGACGGCGGCGGCATTCGGCACTGTATTGGGAAATATCGTTTGGGGTCTGTGCGCAGATAGAATTGGTTTGAAGAAAACGTTCAGCATTGGTCTTCTCATGTCCTTTTTATTCATTTTCCCGTTATTCAGAATTCCGCAAGATAATTATTTACTGCTGGGCGCATGTTTATTCGGTTTAATGGCGACTAACGTAGGTGTTGGCGGGTTGGTTCCCAAATTTCTCTACGACTACTTTCCTCTTGAGGTTCGTGGTTTGGGTACCGGGCTGATTTATAATCTTGCTGCGACATCAGGCACATTCAATTCAATGGCGGCGACCTGGCTTGGAATAACAATGGGGCTAGGCGCTGCGCTAACGTTCATTGTTGCTTTCTGGACCGCAACAATTCTACTCATTATTGGCCTATCCATTCCGGATAGACTAAAAGCACGTCGTGAAAGTTTTCAATCAACAAAAGAATTTTAATAGAGGATAAATGATGACGAAATACGGTGTTGTAGGTACAGGTTATTTTGGCGCTGAACTGGTGCGATTTATGTCTAAGGTTGAAGGGGCGAAAATCACTGCGATTTACGATCCGGTAAATGCGGCTCCGATAGCGAAAGAGCTGAACTGTGTCGCCACTGCAACGATGGAGGCGCTTTGTACCCATCCTGATGTGGATTGCGTAATTATTGCTTCATCAAATTACTTACATAAAGCGCCGGTCATTGCGGCGGCTAAAGCGGGTAAACACGTGTTTTGTGAAAAACCTATCGCCTTAAATTACCAGGATTGTAAGGATATGGTTGATGCCTGCAAAGAAGCTGGTGTTACCTTTATGGCGGGTCACGTTATGAACTTTTTTCACGGGGTTCGCCACGCTAAAGCGCTCATCAAAGCCGGTGAAATCGGTGAAGTTACACAAGTTCACACTAAACGTAATGGTTTTGAAGACGTGCAGGATGAGATCTCATGGAAGAAGATTCGCGCAAAGTCAGGTGGGCATCTGTACCATCACATTCACGAGCTAGATTGTACACTGTTCATCATGGATGAAACCCCATCCCTGGTTTCAATGGCGGCGGGGAATGTTGCGCACAAAGGTGAAAAATTTGGTGATGAAGATGATGTTGTCCTGATCACCCTTGAGTTTGAAAGCGGTCGTTTCGCGACACTTCAGTGGGGATCATCGTTCCATTACCCTGAGCACTATGTATTAATTGAGGGCACGACAGGTGCAATTCTCATTGATATGCAAAACACGGCGGGTTATCTAATAAAAGCGGGCAAAAAAACACACTTTCTTGTGCATGAAAGCCAGGCGGAGGATGATGATCGTCGCAACGGTAACATATCCAGCGAGATGGATGGCGCAATCGCTTATGGTAAACCCGGTAAACGTACGCCGATGTGGCTCTCATCAATTATGAAACTGGAGATGCAGTACTTGCATGATGTGATAAACGGTCTGGAGCCAGGCGAGGAGTTTGCTAAATTGCTAACGGGAGAAGCGGCGACAAATGCTATTGCTACCGCTGATGCTGCGACGCTTTCCTCAAACGAGGGGCGCAAAGTTAAACTCACTGAAATTCTTGGCTAAAATTGAAAGCCGGATGGTGGTGTTATTGGCCGGTGGCGCTGCGCTTATGTAGACCGGATAAGGCGCCCGTGAACTGTGCCGCCATCCGGCAATGGACGGGGGCTTAATGCGAAAAAAAGCCCGTACATTCGTACGAGCTCTTTCTTAAATATGGCGGTGAGGGGGGGATTGACTCGCTGTGCTCGCCCTTCGGGCAGCCCGTTCGCTGCGCGCCCGGTCTGTCCAACTGGCTGCGCCAGTTGTCGAACCCCGGTCGGTGGTTCTCATCCCCCCTTGGTTTGGGGGATACCATATAAGCAAAAAGCCCGTACTTCTGTACAGGCTCTCAACTTAAATATGGCGGTGAGGGGGGGATTCGAACCCCCGATACGTTGCCGTATACACACTTTCCAGGCGTGCTCCTTCAGCCACTCGGACACCTCACCAAATTGTCGCTCCAGCATTACTGGAACGGGCGCTAATGTAGGGAAATATCTTTTCTACGTCAATCAACTTTTTTAAAAAAAAGCGCGTTTATACAAACTTCCACCAATCTGTGGTTTTAATAAGCGAAAACTGCTTTTTTTGCCCGCGCCGGGAAATTTGCTATGCTGCACATCCCGTTGAAAACGCTGATAACAGGCGCAATCACATTCCGCACAATACTGCTCAGGAGATAACATGGAGATAATTTTTTATCACCCGACATTTAACGCCGCCTGGTGGGTAAATGCGCTGGAGAAGGCTCTCCCACATGCGCGCGTTCGTGAATGGAAGGTCGGTGATAACAACCCCGCAGACTATGCGCTTGTATGGCAGCCCCCGGTTGAAATGCTGGCCGGAAGACGCTTAAAAGCCGTCTTTGTGCTGGGCGCGGGGGTGGATGCAATTCTGAGTAAATTAAATGCGCATCCGGAAATGCTGGACGCCTCCATTCCTCTATTCCGTCTGGAAGATACCGGAATGGGCCTGCAAATGCAGGAGTATGCCGTCAGCCAGGTATTACACTGGTTCCGCCGTTTCGATGATTATCAGGCGCTGAAAAATCAGGCGCTATGGAAACCGTTGCCGGAATATACCCGCGAAGAATTTAGCGTCGGTATCATGGGCGCAGGGGTACTGGGCGCAAAAGTGGCAGAAAGTCTACAGGCGTGGGGGTTCCCGTTACGTTGCTGGAGTCGTAGCCGCAAATCTTGGCCTGGCGTGGAAAGTTATGTAGGGCGTGAAGAGCTGCGCGCTTTCCTGAACCAGACGCGGGTGCTGATTAATCTGCTGCCGAATACGGCCCAAACGGTAGGAATTATTAATAGCGAATTGTTGGATCAATTGCCGGATGGCGCTTACGTGCTGAACCTCGCGCGCGGCGTGCATGTTCAGGAGGCGGATCTGCTGGCTGCACTTGATAGCGGTAAGCTAAAAGGCGCGATGTTGGATGTCTTTAGCCAGGAACCGTTACCGCAGGAAAGTCCATTATGGCGCCATCCGCGAGTCGCCATGACGCCGCACATTGCGGCAGTCACCCGTCCGGCGGAAGCCATCGATTATATTAGCCGCACCATTACCCAGCTGGAGAAGGGAGAGCCGGTGACGGGGCAGGTGGATCGGGCGAGAGGATATTGATATCAACCCGGCGCGGGCCGGGTTTCGCTAAAAAACGCTGGCGATACCTGCTATCCTTGTCGGAAATGACTACAGGAGAGAGCAATGTATCCCGTTGACCTGCATATGCATACCGTCGCCAGCACTCATGCCTACAGTACTCTGAGCGATTATATCGCGGAAGCCAAACGCAAAGGCATTAAACTTTTTGCGATTACCGATCATGGTCCGGACATGGAAGATGCGCCGCATCACTGGCATTTTATTAACATGCGCATCTGGCCGCGTCTGGTTGACGGCGTGGGGATACTGCGTGGCATTGAGGCGAATATCAAGAATATTAACGGTGAAATTGATTGTTCCGGAAAGATGTTCGACTCGCTGGATCTGATTATCGCAGGCTTTCATGAGCCCGTTTTTGCGCCGCATGATAAAGAAACCAATACTCAGGCGATGATCGCGACCATCGCCAGCGGCAAGGTGCATATAATTAGTCACCCCGGAAATCCAAAGTATCCAGTGGAGGTTAAAGCCATCGCGCAGGCGGCGGCGAAACACCATGTAGCGCTGGAAATCAACAACTCTTCTTTTCTGCATTCGCGTAAAGGAAGCGAAGATAATTGCCGCGCGGTCGCTGCCGCCGTACGCGATGCGGGAGGCTGGGTAGCGTTAGGCTCTGATTCCCATACGGCCTTTACGCTTGGCGATTTCACCGAATGCCGGAAAATTCTGGATGCGGTGAATTTTCCGGAAGATCGAATCCTGAACGTCTCTCCGCAGCGCTTACTGGCCTTTCTCGAATCACGCGGTATGGCGCCTGTACCGGAATTTGCCGAACTTTAATCGTTATTTACGGGAAGATATCAATGAATGAGTTTTCAATCCTGTGCCGTGTGCTGGGATCGTTGTTTTACCGCCAACCGCAAGATCCTTTACTGGTTCCGCTGTTTACGTTAATCCGTGAAGGTAAACTGGCGGCAAACTGGCCGCTGGAGCAGGATGACATGCTGGCGCGTTTACAGAAAAGCTGCGATATCACGCAGATTTCCACTGATTACAATGCGTTATTTGTTGGGGAAGAGTGCGCGGTAGCGCCATACCGCAGTGCGTGGGTCGAAGGCGCGGAAGAGTCTGAGGTGCGCGCTTTTTTAACGTCGCGAGGGATGCCGCTGGCCGATACGCCTGCCGATCACATTGGCACTTTATTGCTCGCGGCCTCCTGGCTGGAAGATCAGTCTGCCGAAGATGAAAGTGAAGCGCTGGAGACCTTATTTGCCGATTATCTGCTTCCCTGGTGCAATACCTTCCTCGGTAAAGTTGAAGCCCATGCCGTTACGCCATTCTGGCGCACTCTGGCGCCGCTAACGCGTGATGCGATAGGGGCCATGTGGGATGAACTTCAGGAAGAAGATGAAGAATGATGTGATGTAAATCACCATTAACTGCAACTGGTTTTACATCATTGCATAAAATGTGTGCGCGATCTCATTAATGTGCCGCTTTTCTGCTATGATGCGCGCCATGAACATACTTCTTTCTATTGCTATCACGACGGGCATCCTTTCTGGAATATGGGGATGGGTGGCCGTCTCCCTGGGGTTACTAAGCTGGGCCGGTTTTTTAGGTTGTACGGCTTATTTCGCCTGTCCGCAGGGCGGCTTTAAGGGATTGTTGATTTCCGCCTGTACGCTGTTAAGCGGTATGGTGTGGGCGCTGGTCATTATTCACGGTAGCGCGCTGGCGCCGCATCTGGAAATTGTCAGTTACGTGTTGACGGGGATCGTGGCATTCCTGATGTGTATCCAGGCAAAGCAGCTATTGCTTTCTTTTGTCCCGGGAACATTTATCGGCGCCTGTGCGACATTTGTAGGGCAGGGTGACTGGCGGTTGGTATTACCGTCGCTGGCGCTGGGGCTAATCTTTGGCTATGCCATGAAAAGTAGTGGGCTATGGCTGGCATCACGCCGCGAGCAACATTCAGCGAATACGGCGGTCACAAAATAAAAAGCGTGGGGTTCTTCCCCACGCTTTGTCGTATTCATCAGGATTCTGGCGGTACTGACAGCTCACGGTATTTCACCAGAATATCATTTTGCCTGTCCGCTTTATTCTGCAAATCCCACAGTCCGCGATCGATACCATCATTAATGAGGAAGATAACGCCGGTTTCAATGGCTGACATCAGACACAGCATCACCGGTTCGTTCGAGGTATAGCCGATTTCGCCTTCCAGTAAGCGCTGGTAATCAATAAAACGGAACACGCCTGCCTGTACTTCATAGGAAAGGATCGTTTTACTGGTGTTCACCGAAGAAAGGATCTCGCCCGTACTGACGTTAACCACGCGCAGGTTGACAGCAATCTGATCCAGCTGATACTGCGTATCGGCGCCAATACCGAAATATCTTGCGCCGACCCCGCCGGATTTGACGTTACTTTCATAACCAATAATAGAACCTTCCACCATAATATTTGCCGCCGTCAGCGACTGAAGCGGGATACGGTTATTCATCGCCACGGTGCCGTTTTCCTGGGCTGCGCGAATAATTTTCCGTTCATTCAAAAGATTCTGTAAGCCTTGTCGTTCCAGCGGGATAAACCAGCGCGAATCTTTCAGCGCGGTGACCAACATAGCGGTGGCGCTCTGCGGCACAGCCGTAGAAAAGTTACTTGCCGGGTAAGGTTTAAATTGGCCCGTTTCATCCTGAATGTTATATACCGAAACAAAGATCTTACCGGTGGGAGCAGGTAAGTGCGTCAAATCTTTGTAACTTTGTGCGCGGGGCATTAATGTCGGTTTCGCAGCTTGTTTCGGCGGGGCAGTTAAGCATCCGCTCAACAATAAAACGGCAACCAAAATAAGTAAGCGCGGCATGATTTATATCCTTTAGTGACTGTAGCTTAAAAATCAGTTGACTGAGTTTGTAAACCTGACACTTCGATGGTCGAGGTTCTTCCCGTTTTTCTGTCCGTGACGTTGAGCTGGAGCTGTCCGTCGCGATTAGCGATATCGATAATAAAATCGTTGGTCACCATACGTCCTGGTTTCCCGGTATTAATATTGGTCAACAAGCCGCCCAGAATTTGCGATTGAATAGCCTGCGTAAAGTTATCCAACGCTGAGGGGGTTTCAATACCAAAATCGTTATCATAAGCGGGGTCTTTATATGAATTTTGCGCCTGGGCGCTATTCAATAAAAAGGAACCGTTATTGGGGTTTCCACCAAAGTTAGGATTACGGAACTGGAACGTCATATTTCCAGCCCAGGTTAATGGCGAAAAAAGCATGAGCAGCACTACTGCATGTTTAACACGCATGACAGCCTCCGGATAAAAATCATGTTTTAGAATTCATCACGCGCTAAGTCACTCGTACTTAATAGCGTTTGATCTATTTGTCGGCGATTTAATGCTTCCTCTGTTTGCGCTAATGCGAAGACGACGGTTTTCTCGAAGTCTCTTTTCATTGGAAATAAAAAGGTCTGGAAAATAACGTCCTGATTTACCGTTATGGTGATCCAGCTTCCCCAACGCGCACTGGGTCTTTCATTAATGGTCAGATTGCCGGTGTATTCGCTTTCCCATTTGTCGCTGAATGCACGATAGAATTCATGTCCTATCGAAGAGACGGTATGGTCGGTTAACAATCCGGGAACCTCGACTTCAACTTCATTGGCATGCAGGTTTCCGGTAGCGAACAGTAACTCTGCTGCTACAATCCAGGTCAGATAGCGTTTCATGGCCTTACCGCCTGAGATTATCGTTTGCCCATGAAACTGCCTGGGTGCGATTTTTGACAGCTATCTTTTTGAAAAGATTATAAAGATGTGTCTTAACCGTATTCTCGCTGATAAATAGCGACCTCGCGATTTCATTATTAGAGGCACCAATACGTAACTTATTGAGGATCTCTTTTTCGCGATGAGTGAGTAATGCGGACTCGGTGCTGTTGTAGCGGTAATTTCCTGAGTGCGTAATCAGGTAACTGGCTAATTTTTGTGAAAAATAGCATTCGCCACGCAGAATACCCTGTAATCCGCTGACCACGTGTTCCTGGTCTTCAGTGGCGTAAAACACGCCGTTAATATGAGGCCAGTTTTCAATTTCACGGTAGGGATAATCGTCAGGGGTATTTAACAATAATGTTTTTATATTATTGTTTTTGCGGCTTAAATTATCCTGCCAATAGTGGATAAGCTTCTTATCCGCTTCCATCATATCCATTAAAACAATGCAACCGGCTGAGATATCTTCCAGAGAACGTTGAATATTATGCAGTTTTCCGGTTATGGCCAGCGATTGCTTTAAATGTTGCAATAATGCCGTAGCTTGCAGAGATGGCTTTGTGATCAACAATAGTGTGTGACCATGACTACTATGGACTTCATTAAACATGATGAAACTCCACTTTTTTTAATCGCACATCTGACAGCTGCCCCCATAAAATAAAGGCACCAGAAGTACTGACAGATGTTGCACTGCTGTGGGTTGAAATAGCCCATTATCCAGAAAGAGAAAAATATTTACGAAAATACTTTTAACTGTTTTCAATCTAGCCATTACAAATCTTAAAGCAAGTGTTAAACTTGTAACAATATATAAAAATATATATTAAAATGTTGTTTTTGGGTTTTTTTGAAGTTTAGATTTGATAGTAAAGTTGTACATTTCGCTGTTATTGCATAGATTTAAAAAATCATACAAATTATAATAATTCATTGATTTTTAATCATTTTAATTATTGTGTGTCATGTTTTGATTTTATTTTTTCTTAAAATTTGAGAGATGGCATTAACCTGGACAGCACAAAGACAAAAAAAACGAAGTGTGTCACGTCTTGTGCGTATTGCCCCCCATAGGAAGCATAAGAACATCCCCATGGCGGCATAACACACACCAACACTTCATTTTTTGGGTTCGCGATACACTATCTTCTATGGCCAAAAATCAATTATAAAAAATCACATGGCTATCGTTTTATTAGCACTTTGGTATGAGCTTAAATAACAAAATACCACGCGTGGGTGAGTTATTAAAAATTTTTCCACGGACATACTCTTCATCGTAACGACGCGTTAACAAAAAACGCATGTCGCTAACAAGGTAATAGATAATTTTCGCTATGTACGACCAGGTCCAGGGTGACAGCATGAAAAACAAATTGTTATTTATGATGTTGACAATACTGGGTGCGCCTGGGATTGCAACCGCGACAAATTATGATCTGGCTCGTTCAGAATATAATTTTGCGGTAAATGAATTAAGCAAGTCTTCATTTAATCAGGCGGCCATTATTGGTCAAGTCGGCACGGATAATAGTGCCAGAGTACGCCAGGAAGGATCAAAACTATTGTCCGTTATTTCACAAGAAGGAGGAAATAATCGGGCGAAAGTCGACCAGGCAGGGAATTATAACTTTGCGTATATTGAGCAAACGGGCAATGCCAACGATGCCAGTATATCGCAAAGCGCTTACGGTAATAGTGCGGCTATTATCCAGAAAGGTTCTGGAAATAAGGCCAATATTACCCAGTACGGTACGCAGAAAACAGCAGTTGTAGTGCAGAAACAGTCGCATATGGCTATTCGCGTCACCCAACGCTAATACCGTTACGACTTTTAAATCAATCCGATGGGGGTTTTACCATGAAACTTTTAAAAGTGGCAGCATTCGCAGCAATCGTAGTTTCTGGCAGTGCTCTGGCTGGCGTCGTTCCACAATGGGGCGGCGGCGGTAATCATAACGGCGGCGGCAATAGTTCCGGCCCGGACTCAACGTTGAGCATTTATCAGTACGGTTCCGCTAACGCTGCGCTTGCTCTGCAAAGCGATGCCCGTAAATCTGAAACGACCATTACCCAGAGCGGTTATGGTAACGGCGCCGATGTAGGCCAGGGTGCGGATAATAGTACTATTGAACTGACTCAGAATGGTTTCAGAAATAATGCCACCATCGACCAGTGGAACGCTAAAAACTCCGATATTACTGTCGGCCAATACGGCGGTAATAACGCCGCGCTGGTTAATCAGACCGCATCTGATTCCAGCGTAATGGTGCGTCAGGTTGGTTTTGGCAACAACGCCACGGCTAACCAGTATTAATTTAGCGTCTGCGCTAATAAAAAAACAGGGCATAAGCCCTGTTTTTTTTCGGGAGGAAATTATGCATACTTTATTGCTCCTTGCCGTACTTTCAAATCAGATTACGTTTACCACGACTCAGCAAGGCGATATTTACACGGTGATCCCTCAGGTCACATTAAACGAACCCTGCGTCTGTCAGGTGCAAATTCTCTCTGTGCGCGACGGCGTCGGGGGACAAAGCCATACACAGCAAAAACAAACGCTATCTTTACCTGCTAATCAACCGATTGAGTTGTCTCGTCTTAGTGTAAATATATCTTCAGAGGACTCGGTTAAAATTATTGTTACTGTTTCGGACGGACAATCACTGCATTTATCACAACAATGGCCGCCTTCTGCACAGTAGTTTTTGATGGTGGCGGAAATGGATTGGCTGACCTGGGTATAAAGAGGCGATAAAAGCGTCTCATCGTCTCGGCATGTCGCTATAAGGTAACGCCGAACCCTCGAGGATGACTAATCATTGAGGAGTTAACATGTCCGTAATCAAGAAAAATATCCCTGGCATAGGCCTGTGTATCTGCGCTTTTTTTATCCATTCTGCGGTAGGGCAACAAACGGTACAGGGCGGCGTTATCCATTTTCGCGGCGCGATTGTTGAGCCACTGTGCGATATTTCTACTCACGCCGAAAATATTGATTTAACCTGCCTACGCGAAGGTAAAAAGCAAATGCACCGGATTGACCTTCGGCAGGCATCTGGATTACCGCAGGATATTCAGTCCATTGCGACGGTACGGCTGCATTATCTCGATGCGCAAAAAAGCCTGGCGGTGATGAATATTGAGTACCGTTAACGGCGGTGTCATAGATATAAAAAGAGCGACTCTGTTGAAAGCCCTGCTGTACACTTTGCAGATAAGGTGAGACAAAGGGGGGGGGGGTTATGACATCACGTCTTCAGGTCATACAGGGTGATATCACTCAACTTAGCGTCGATGCGATTGTGAATGCCGCTAACGCATCATTAATGGGCGGCGGGGCCGGCATTGCTGGACGCCTGTAAACTCATCCGTCAGCAACAGGGCGAATGTCAGACGGGACATGCGGTTATCACGCCTGCTGGCAAGCTTTCGGCAAAGGCGGTTATTCACACAGTGGGGCCCGTCTGGCGAGGCGGCGAACACCAGGAAGCTGAGCTACTCGAAGAGGCATACCGGAATTGTTTGCTGCTTGCCGAGGCGAATCACTTTCGTTCCATCGCTTTTCCGGCAATCAGTACCGGCGTTTATGGCTATCCACGCGCCTAGGCCGCTGAAGTCGCCGTCAGGACGGTTTCAGATTTTATTACCCGTTACGCTCTGCCTGAACAGGTATACTTTGTCTGTTATGATGAAGAAACTGCCCGGCTTTACGCAAGATTACTTACTCAGCAAGGCGACGACCCTGCCTGATAAAACACGCCTGGAGCGTGCCGTTGAACCGCTATGCGCGCGCCATCCCGGAGAGTGCGGCATTCTCGCGCTGGATAACAGTCTGGACGCTTTTGCCGCCCGCTACCGCCTGACCGAAACGGCGGCGCGGACGCTGGATGTGCAGTATTATATTTGGGAAGACGATATGTCCGGGCGGCTGCTCTTTTCGGTACTGCTGTCGGCGGCGAAGCGCGGCGTTCATGTTCGTCTGCTGCTGGATGATAACAATACGCCTGGTCTGGATGATACGTTGCGCTTGCTGGATAGCCATCCTAATATCGAAGTTCGTCTGTTTAATCCTTTCTCTTTTCGTACGCTACGCGCTCTGGGATATTTGACGGATTTTGCGCGGCTGAATCGGCGGATGCACAATAAAAGTTACACTGCTGACGGCGTAGTGACGCTGGTCGGTGGGCGCAACATCGGCGATGCCTATTTCGGCGCTGGCGAGGAGCCGCTATTTTCCGATCTGGACGTGATGGCCATTGGCCCGGTGGTCAATGATGTCGCCAATGATTTTGAACGTTACTGGCGCTGTAGTTCAGTGTCGACATTGCAGCAAGTATTATCCCTTTCTGAGCAGGAACTGACGCAGCGTATCGAACTTCCCGAATCCTGGTATAACGATGAGATCACCCGCCGTTATCTGCATAAGCTGGAAACCAGCCAGTTTATGGCGGATCTCGATCGCGGAAGGTTGCCGCTGATTTGGGCAAAAACACGCTTGCTTAGCGATGACCCTTCTAAAGGCGAGGGGAAGGCGCAGCGCCATTCGCTTCTTCCGCAGCGATTATTTGACGTGATGGGGTCGCCGACGGAGCGTATCGACATTATTTCCGCTTACTTTGTCCCTACGCGCGCAGGCGTGGCGCAGTTGCTTAATCTGGTCAGGAAAGGCGTGAAGATCGCCATCTTAACTAACTCTCTGGCGGCCAACGATGTGGCGGTCGTTCACGCAGGGTACGCGCGCTGGCGCAAGAAATTACTGCGCTATGGCGTGGAGCTCTACGAACTGAAACCGACCCGCGAACATGAAACCGCCGTACATGATCGCGGACTCACCGGGAACTCAGGTTCCAGCTTACATGCTAAAACGTTCAGTATTGATGGTAGTAAGGTGTTTATCGGGTCGCTTAATTTTGATCCCCGTTCAACGCTTTTAAATACCGAAATGGGCTTTGTCATTGAAAGTGAAACGCTGGCGACGCTTATTCATAAGCATTTTACGCAGAGCCAACGCGATGCGGCCTGGCAACTGCGGCTGGATCGCTGGGGACGAATTAACTGGATCGATCGTCAGCAAGAAGAGGAAAAGGTGTTAAAGAAAGAACCCGCTACGCGTTTCTGGCAGCGAGTTCTGGTACGGTTGGCGGCAATTTTACCTGTGGAATGGTTGCTGTGAACCCGCGCGCGGAAAACTACCCGATCGCGGCGCGGCTTTCTTGTTTTACCGGCGGTTTACCTGAAAAGAGAAATTTCAGGAGCGGGATGCGTAAATGAATTTCATACAGAATTAACGCAATACCCATGACAAATATCAGCCCACACAAGAACCCGATCAGGTTGGAGGAGATATGCGGCGTAATATACGCGCCAAAGAAAAGCGTTAAGGGATGATGCACCAGATAGATAAACAGCGAAGCATTCACGAAATAGGTGACACGCGCGGACTGGAAGTTTAACAAGCGATGCCCCAGTGAGAATACCACGTTCACCATCCACAGCCCCATTACCATCGTAATCACGGATTCGGTTTCGTACATCCAGGCGTCGCCGCTCCCATAACGTTGATTCAGCAGATACGCGATAAAAGCAACGGCAGCGCCTAAAGTGCATCCGCGTGAGGGCGTGGTGAAGCGCGCTTTCAGATCGGGGTGAATGAAGGCCAACGCACCGAGAATAAAAAACGGCACATAAAATAGCGTTTGCATCACAATAAAATTGAACATGCCGTCACTGAGGATTGCTGGATATACGATGAAAATAATGCGCCTGATAGCGGCGTAAGCCATCCCCAGCAGGAAAAAAATAAGCGAAAGCCTGACCAGTGAAATAGCGGCGGGACGAGGCTTGCTTGTTTCCTGCCTTTTTTGGAACCAGGTAAAAATCCCGATGCTAACTGTGGTTAATATCACCAGCACCAGTAAAAACCACAGATGTGAAATGAGTTCCCACGCTAACGTATTATATTTTTCATAGGCAGAGAGTGTAGGCCAGTTCTCTGTTTTCTCTTTGACATATTGCAACAGGATAAATTGCGGCAAGGTAAGCAAAGGGATTGCGGTAAGCATGGGAATACCCACACGTTCTACCCGTACTTTCCACCAGCGTTTTAACGGATAACGTAAAAACAACATGTACGAAAAATAACCAGAAATAACAAAAAATACCTGCATACGAAAAGCGTGGATAAAATCGTTAAACAGGGTTAGCCACCACGATGGCGTGGCGCTATTGACATGCCAACTGTGAGTGGAATAGATCAACGAGATATGAAAGGGAATCCCTAACAACATCAACCATGCGCGGATAGAGTCAAGAAAATATTCACGCGGCGCGGGTACAGAGCTCATATAAGGTCACGTATTCTCAGATTTTTCACCTTATCCATAAGGCGAATTATAGTTACATTCGGTAGCAACCCTACACCAACTCCGACAACCTGTCTCCAGGATAAGCACGCAAAGTGAAAACAGGCGCGGGAGGTGCTTAATCCATGAGCCAGCGCGCTGAACAAAGCCTGGATTCAGTTGTCGTAATGCCTGATTATCCATTAAAATGGATCGGATCGATATAAGCACACAAAGGGGGAAGTGCTTACTTATTATGAAACATAAACGACAAATGATGAAAATGCGTTGGTTGGGCGCAGCTATTATGTTAACGCTCTACGCATCATCGAGCTGGGCGTTCAGCATTGATGACGTGGCAAAACAAGCTCAATCTTTAGCCGGGAAAGGCTATGAGGCGCCTAAAAGCAACTTGCCCTCCGTTTTCCGCGACATGAAATATGCGGATTATCAGCAGATCCAGTTTAACAGCGATAAAGCCTACTGGAACAACTTAAAGACCCCTTTTAAGCTCGAATTTTACCATCAGGGGATGTACTTCGATACGCCGGTCAAGATTAACGAAGTGACGGCGACGACGGTCAAAAGAATCAAATACAGCCCGGATTACTTCAATTTTGGCAATGTTCAGCACGATAAAGACACGGTAAAAGATTTAGGCTTCGCCGGGTTCAAAGTCCTGTACCCCATTAACAGTAAAGATAAGAACGACGAAATCGTCAGTATGCTTGGCGCCAGCTATTTCCGCGTTATCGGCGCAGGCCAGGTATATGGCTTATCTGCGCGCGGCCTGGCGATTGATACCGCCTTACCATCTGGTGAAGAGTTTCCCCGCTTTCGCGAGTTCTGGATTGAGCGTCCAAAACCCACCGATAAGCGTTTGACCGTCTATGCATTACTCGATTCTCCGCGCGCGACCGGCGCTTACCGTTTTGTGATCATTCCTGGCCGCGATACCGTGGTGGACGTGCAGTCAAAAGTCTATCTGCGCGATAAAGTGGGCAAGCTGGGCGTTGCGCCATTAACCAGTATGTTCCTGTTTGGGCCAAACCAGCCGTCGCCGACGACCAACTATCGTCCGGAACTGCATGACTCGAACGGCTTATCCATTCATGCGGGTAATGGCGAGTGGATTTGGCGTCCGCTGAACAATCCAAAACACCTCGCTGTGAGCAGCTATGCGATGGAAAACCCTCAGGGATTCGGCCTGTTGCAGCGTGGTCGCGAGTTCTCGCGCTTTGAAGATTTAGACGATCGCTACGACCTGCGTCCAAGCGCCTGGATTACCCCGAAAGGCGACTGGGGCAAAGGTAAGGTTGAACTGGTTGAAATTCCGACCAATGATGAAACCAACGATAACATCGTCGCTTACTGGACTCCGGATCAACTGCCGGAACCGGGTAAAGAGATGAACTTCAAGTACACTCTGACCTTCAGCCGCGATGAAGATAAACTTCATGCGCCGGATAATGCCTGGGTGCTGCAAACACGCCGCTCAACGGGCGACGTTAAACAGTCAAATCTGATTCGCCAGCCCGACGGCACTATTGCCTTTGTGGTGGATTTCGTTGGCGCCGACATGAAAAAACGGCCGCCGGATACGCCCGTCGCTGCGCAAACCAGCATTGGCGATAACGGTGAAATCGTTGACAGTAATGTACGCTATAACCCAGTCACTAAAGGCTGGCGTTTAATGCTGCGCGTGAAAGTCAAAGACGCGAAGAAAACCACGGAAATGCGTGCCGCATTGGTGAATGCCGATCAGACGCTAAGTGAAACCTGGAGCTACCAGTTACCTGCCAATGAATAAAACAACTGAGTATATTGACGCACTGCTGCTTTCTGAACGTGAGAAAGCGGCATTGCCGAAAACTGACATCCGCGCCGTGCATCAGGCGCTGGATGCCGAGCATCGGACTTACTCGCGAGAAGACGATTCACCGCAGGGTTCCGTAAAAGCCCGCCTTGAACACGCCTGGCCGGATTCATTGGCGAAGGGGCAGTTAATTAAAGATGATGAAGGGCGCGATCAGTTGCAGGCTATGCCAAAAGCGACGCGCTCTTCGATGTTTCCCGATCCCTGGCGAACCAACCCGGTTGGCCGTTTCTGGGATCGTCTGCGTGGGCGGGATGTAACGCCGCGCTATGTTTCTCGTCTGACAAAAGAAGAGCAGGCGAGCGAGCAAAAATGGCGTACCGTCGGCACTATACGCCGCTATATTTTGTTAATTTTGACTCTGGCGCAAACCGTCGTCGCGACCTGGTATATGAAGACCATTCTGCCTTATCAGGGATGGGCGCTCATCAATCCTATGGATATGGTGGGGCAGGATATTTGGGTCTCTTTTATGCAGCTCCTGCCCTACATGCTGCAAACCGGTATCCTGATTTTGTTTGCCGTGCTGTTCTGCTGGGTGTCAGCCGGATTCTGGACGGCGCTGATGGGCTTCCTGCAACTGCTTATCGGGCGCGATAAGTACAGCATCTCCGCGTCTACGGTTGGCGATGAGCCCCTCAATCCGGAACACCGGACGGCGCTGATCATGCCTATCTGTAATGAAGACGTTAGCCGCGTTTTCGCCGGTCTGCGCGCGACCTGGGAGTCCGTTAAAGCCACAGGCAACGCCGCGCATTTTGACGTCTATATCCTTAGCGACAGTTATAACCCGGATATCTGCGTGGCGGAGCAAAAGGCGTGGATGGAGCTTATCGCGGAAGTGCAGGGCGAAGGCCAAATTTTTTACCGTCGCCGCCGCCGCCGTATGAAACGCAAAAGCGGCAATATTGACGATTTTTGCCGCCGCTGGGGCAATCAGTACAGCTATATGGTGGTGCTGGACGCGGACTCAGTGATGAGCGGCGAGTGTCTGAGCGGCTTGGTGCGCCTGATGGAAGCGAATCCAAACGCCGGGATTATCCAGTCTTCGCCGAAAGCGTCGGGGATGGATACTCTGTATGCCCGCTGCCAACAGTTCGCGACCCGCGTCTATGGGCCGCTGTTTACCGCCGGGCTGCACTTCTGGCAGTTGGGGGAGTCGCACTACTGGGGGCACAATGCCATTATCCGCGTGAAGCCGTTTATCGAGCACTGCGCTCTTGCGCCGCTGCCGGGAGAAGGTTCGTTCGCCGGATCGATTCTTTCCCACGACTTTGTGGAGGCGGCGCTAATGCGTCGGGCAGGATGGGGCGTCTGGATTGCCTACGATCTCCCCGGCTCCTATGAAGAGCTGCCGCCAAACCTGCTGGATGAGCTTAAACGCGACCGCCGCTGGTGTCACGGCAACCTGATGAACTTTCGTCTGTTCCTGGTGAAAGGAATGCACCCGGTGCATCGCGCCGTGTTCCTGACGGGGGTAATGTCATACCTGTCCGCGCCGTTATGGTTTATGTTCCTCGCGCTTTCTACCGCGCTGCAGGTCGTTCATGCGTTAACAGAGCCGCAATATTTCCTTCAGCCGCGCCAGCTTTTTCCGGTCTGGCCGCAGTGGCGTCCGGAACTGGCAATCGCGCTGTTTGCGTCAACGATGGTGCTGCTGTTCCTGCCGAAGCTGCTCAGTATTATGCTGATCTGGTGTAAAGGCACCAAAGAGTATGGTGGTTTCTGGCGCGTTACGCTGTCGCTGTTGCTGGAAGTGCTGTTCTCCGTGTTGCTGGCGCCGGTGCGTATGCTGTTTCATACCGTGTTTGTGGTCAGCGCGTTCCTCGGCTGGGAAGTGGTCTGGAACTCACCGCAACGCGACGATGATTCTACGCCGTGGGGAGAAGCCTTTATGCATCACGGCTCTCAACTGCTGCTGGGGCTGGTCTGGGCGGTGGGTATGGCGTGGCTGGATTTACGCTTTCTGTTCTGGCTGGCGCCGATTGTCTTTTCGCTGATTCTGTCGCCATTTGTTTCGGTGATCTCCAGTCGTTCAACGGTAGGATTACGCACCAAACGCTGGAAGCTGTTCCTGATCCCGGAAGAGTATTCGCCGCCTCAGGTGTTGGTCGATACCGATAAATATCTGGAGATGAATCGCCGCCGTATTCTGGACGATGGCTTTATGCATGCGGTATTTAACCCGTCGCTTAATGCGCTGGCGACCGCGATGGCCACTGCGCGTCACCGCGCCAGTAAGGTGCTGGAAATAGCCCGCGATCGTCATGTGGAGCAGGCGCTAAACGAAACGCCGGAGAAACTGAACCGCGATCGGCGTCTGGTTTTGCTCAGCGATCCGGTGACGATGGCGCGTTTACACTATCGGGTCTGGAATGCGCCAGAGAGATACTCTTCCTGGGTAAACCATTATCAGTCTCTCGTCCTGAATCCGCAGGCGTTGCAGGGACGAACATCGTCAGCGGGATAAGGTCTTCAGGTCTGGAGTGAGGTGAAAAATACCGGCGTGATGCCGGTATTTTTATAGTGAAATGAGGTATCAGGTGCGTATATTCGCGGTGAGCATAATGGTGATTACCCTGAGCGGCTGCGGCAGTATTATCAGCAGAACGATCCCCGGACAAGGACACGGCAACCAGTATTACCCTGGCGTGCAGTGGGATATGCGTGATTCCGCATGGCGCTATATCACTATCCTCGATCTGCCCTTCTCACTGATCTTCGATACACTGCTACTGCCGCTCGATATTCACCACGGGCCTTATGAGTAATTAACGCTCATCCCATTCGTCTGCCGCAGTACGGCCTTCCTCGGTATCAAGCGGGGGTTCAAGCTGGAATTCCCCTTCATCCCATTCATGCAAAGTATTCTCTTCCTGCCACTCCTGGCGGATCTCTATCTCATCATAATCGCCGTCAAACACGCTCTGCGCGGCTTCACCACTCAGCATCGGCAGACATTCGCCATCTTCACCTTCATCGGCGAAAAATTCGACCTGCCACATGATGTCCCCATCCTGCAGTACATATTTCTGAACGTTGAACTGCTGCACATTCGCTTCGTCTTGTTCGAGGCCTGGATGGTCAGCCAGAAATTCTTCCCGGGCTGCATCGATAGCTTCTTCCAGCGTGGCATACATGGTCATCAGTGTCTCCCTTTGATTTGACGAGGTATTTAGGGAAAGAATAGCTGATTCTGTAATATTGCAAGTATGAAAGCGCAAAAATTATTCTATTGCCAGTCTGCGCCGTCGTAAGCTGTTCCATGAATAGATAGCATTGAACAACACCACGCCTGCCGTGACGCAGAATACGGCGCGGAAGCCATAGCTCGCGGAAATTGCGGCGCCCATGAGAGGGCCGGTGACGTTGCCGATATCGCGGAAAGATTGGTTGTAACTGAATATGCGCCCGGCTATCTGGTTGGTAGAGTTGTAAACCAGCAGAGTTTGAACGGCTGGCAGCAGCGCGCCATCCGCCGCGCCAAGCAGAAACCGCAATAGCGCGAGCTGCCACGGCGTTTGCACAAAAGACATTGGAATCAGCAGCAGTACGGAAATAATCAGCGCGACGATAAGAATCTTTTCCGGGCCAATTCTGTCGCCGAGCTTGCCGAGTCGGGGGGCGCTAAGTAATGCCGCCACGCCGGGAACGGACGCTATCATCCCGCTAATGAATGCAATATTACTGACATTTCCCGCGAGTTCGCGCACATAGAGCGTCAGGATGGGCGCAATAGACCCCGTCGCCACCTGAATAATCAGCGTGGTGACAAACAGGCTTAACACCAGGCGGGGATTTTTTAACGAGGCGACCACTTCCCGAACGTGAAGCATCTCTTTTTTGCTCACTGGCAGGAAATTCTCGCGAATAAAAAAGAAGGTGAGCAGAAAACAGATAAACAAAACGCTGGCGGTAATAAAAAAGACCGGGCGAAGGCCGTAATGGTCGGCGAGCAGACCGCCCGCAAGTGGGCCAAGCAGAGCGCCGCTGACGCCGCCAGTAGAGAGCGTCCCTAACGCCCAGCCGCTTTTATGGCGCGGCACCTGAGTGGCGATGAGCGCATTGGCGTTGGGAATAAATCCGCCCAGCAGGCCTAATAACGCGCGGAGGATCAGAAATTGCCAGATATTTTGCGCCATGCCCATTAACAGCATCACAATGGCCATGCCGAGAGCGGAACGCAACAGCATGATCTTACGCCCTTTACGATCCGCCAGACCGCCCCAAAAAGGGGAAGCGATAGCTGAAAAGAGGAACGTAATACTAAAGACCAGCCCGGACCACATGTTGAGCGCGCTATGGCCTGTTACGCCGAGTTGCTCAACGTAGAGAGGGAGAAAAGGCATGACCAGGCTGAATGCCGCGCCGGTTAAAAAACAGCCCAGCCAGGTAACGGTTAGATTGCGTTTCCAGTTTATGGGGACATCAGAGGGCGACATAGCGTTCCACAGTATGATGCGCGGTTTGCGCTATCATCAATTTAATTATGAGCGTACTAATTATAATTATGCGCCGACCTTACCAGCCTCGCAATGTGGGGAGCTTTTAAAGCTAAAAGAGGGGAAAAATTGCAGCCTGACGGCTGCAATCCTGTCAATAGCGCGACGGTACGCCTTCAGGGCGAGTTTTAAAGCGGCGATGCAGCCACATATACTGCTCTGGCGCCATCATAATGCACTGCTCAACAATCTTATTCATCCATGCGGCAGTCGCTTCTGCGCTCTCCAGCGGAGGCGAATATTCCGCAGGAAGAATGATCAGTTCGTAGCCTTTCCCATCGGGTTTACGGCGAGGCACGAAGGGGATAATACAGGCTTTAGACATGCGCGCGAGCATCCAGGTACCGGAGGTCGTGGCAGCCTGGTCGACAGCGAATAATGGTACAAAAACGCTGGCGCGCGGGCCATAATCGTGATCCGGCGCATACCAGATCAATTCGCCGCTTTTCAATGCCTTAACCATGCCTTTCAGATCTTTGCGATCCAACATTGATTTATTGGAGCGTAAGCGTCCCCAGGTCTGTAACCAGTCGAGCAACGGATTATCATTCGGGCGATAAACTCCGATACCCGGGTTATGCATACCAAACATGCGGGCGCCAAACTCAAGGGTAAGGAAATGTATTCCTACCAGAATGAACCCCAGCCCCTGCGCCTTAACTTCACGGATATGCTCCAGACCGCTCGCTTCCATCCAGCGGTTCACTCGCCGATCGGGCCAGAACCAGGCCATGCCGGTTTCCATCACGCCCATACCGACGGATTCAAAGTTTTTGACCACCATGGTGTGGCGTTCCTGCGCGCTCATTTCCGGAAAGCATAATTCAAGGTTGCGATAGGCGATTTTCGCGCGGCGTTTCATTACGCGTCGCGCCAGGTGGCCCAATGCGCAACCCAATTTATAGATGACCGGGTAGGGGAGTTGCACGACCAACCAAAGCGCGCCTATACCCAACCAGGTTAACCAATAGCGCGGGTGCAGTAAGGCCACGGAGAACTTAGGCAACTTCGTCATTTCTATCCTGTCTTTCAACGAACAATTCCCCGTATTCTCGCATCTTTTTGCGTTGAGCAAAAATATGTAGCAGGAGAGTGGCGATTAAATCGACAATTGTTGTTAATTATTTAGTGTAAAGCAGGAAATGTAGCGCAAAATGTGTGGATGTAAATTGGCGAGACTTGCCTTATCATGCCTGCCCACTTTATTTTTTGCTGATTGCAGGATACGTACACCATGCCAGTGTTACACAACCGCATCTCTAATGACGAGCTGAAAGCCAAAATGCTGGCGGAAAGCGAGCCGCGTACGACAATTTCTTTTTATAAATATTTCACTATCGCCTCTCCGCAACAGACGCGGGACGCGTTGTATCAGGTGTTTACGGCGTTGGACGTTTTTGGTCGCGTTTACCTGGCGCATGAAGGCATCAATGCGCAAATCAGCGTGCCGCAAAGCAAGCTCGAGACCTTTCGTCAACAGCTTTATACGTTCGATCCCGCGCTGGACGGGCTGCGTTTAAATATCGCGCTGGAGGATGACGGAAAGTCATTTTGGGTGCTGCGTATGAAAGTTCGCGACCGTATCGTCGCTGACGGAATTGACGATCCAAGTTTTGACGCCAGTAATGTCGGCGATTATCTGAAGGCGGCAGATGTGAATGTGATGCTGGACGATCCTGACGCGGTCTTTATTGATATGCGCAACCATTATGAGTATGAAGTTGGCCATTTCGAAAATGCTCTGGAAATCCCGGCGGATACGTTTCGTGAACAGTTGCCAAAAGCGGTTGAAATGCTGCGGGAACATGCAGATAAAAAGATAGTGATGTACTGTACCGGCGGTATTCGTTGTGAGAAAGCCAGCGCCTGGATGAAACACAACGGTTTCAATAAAGTCTGGCATATTGAGGGTGGCATCATTGAGTACGCCCGTCGCGCGCGCGAGCAGGGGCTTCCCGTTCGCTTTATCGGCAAAAACTTTGTATTTGATGAGCGAATGGGCGAACGAATCTCGGATGAGGTTATCGCGCATTGCCATCAGTGCGGCGCGTCCTGCGACAGCCATACCAACTGCAAAAATGACGGTTGCCATCTGCTGTTTATCCAGTGTCCGCAGTGCGCCAGTAAATTTAACGGCTGCTGTAGTGAACAATGCTGTGAAGAGTTGGCCTTGCCGGAGGAAGAACAGCGCCGACGTCGTGCGGGTCGCGAGAACGGCAACAAAATTTTTAATAAATCGCGTGGTCGGCTTAATAGCAAACTGAGCATTCCCGATCCGGCTGAGTAATATTTTGCCGGATAGCGGCGTAAAGGCCGCTATCCGGCATTTCGCCAGGCGTTACTTCTGCTGAACGCCTTCTACTGAGATGATAAGCTCAACCTCTTGTGAGGCCGGGCCGAGATCGGTAGTTATATTGAAATCCTTCAGCTTAATTTTTCCTTCGGCCTCAAAGCCCGCGCGCTTACCGCCCCACGGATCGTCGCCCTGGCCCATCAGCTTCGCTTCCAGCGTCACCGGTTTAGTCACGCCATTGAGCGTCAGATTGCCGGTAATATCCAGTTCATCGCCCTCTTTTTTCACGCTGGTAGAGGTGAAGGTTGCCTGCGGGAATTTCGCAACATTAAGAAATTCCGCGCTACGCAGGTGTTTGTCACGTTCGGCATGGTTAGTGTCGACGCTATTGGTGTTAATGGTCACGTTCACTTTGTCGGCCGACGGATTTTTTTCGTCAAAAGTGAACGTGCCGTCGAAATCTTTAAAGGTGCCGTACAGCCAGCTGTAGCCCAGATGCTGGATGCGGAAATTGACGAACGCATGTTGGCCTTCTTTATCAATTTTATACTCCGCCGCCACGGCGGAACCGGTCGTGAATAACAAGGATGCGAGGGTGAATCCCAGCAGGTTTTTTTTCATTTTTGAGCTCCATAGTCAGATGACGACATTCCTGTCATACGTTTCAGTGTGTCGTCTTTATCGATGAAATGGTGTTTTAGCGCCATAACCCCATGCGAGAGCGAGATAATGACCAGCGACCAGGCAAACCACAGATGCAGCGTTCCGGCGATGTCAGCCTGCGCGCCCGCGTCCGTAAGCGTGGCCGGAATCTCAAACCAGCCAAAGACGCTAATCGGTTTACCATCGGCGGTGGAAATCAGGTAGCAGCTAATGATTATCGCAAAGAGCAGGAGATACAGGAGGAGATGACCCGCGGCGGCGCCAGCGCGCGTTAAACGGGAATAGCTGGTCAACGCAACGGGCGGCGGAGAATAATGCCGCCAGATAATACGCACGATCAGCGCCATCATCAGTAATATGCCAATACTTTTATGTATTTCCGGTGCCTGGTGATACCAGCCGTCGTAATAACTGAGCGTGACCATCCATAAGCCCAACGCAAACATGCCATAGACCACCAGGGCGGTCAGCCAGTGGAGCGCGGCGGAAACCACGCCATAACGCTGTGGAGTATTTTTAAATTGCATAAACACACCAATGAATATTTCACGAGAGAATGAAAATGGCGTGGAAAAGCGCCGAATGCAACTTATAAATAAGAATTTGAATGATATTTATTTTTATTTCAATAATTTTGATGTTGTTTGCGGTTCAGCTTCAGAAGTTTCGAGATATTTCCCCCTGATAACCGCGCAACGGCAGGAACTAGCATTATTGTCGTGCTTCAACGTTATGAAATAAAAAGTGAGGAACTTTCAGGAAGTGTCAGTTAACGTCAATGAAAAGCAATCAGAAGAAAAGGAGATAAACAATATCCATCACCGCCAGCAGTGACCAAAGAATAACGTAAAGCATGAAATGTTCGCGAATATTATTCATCAGAAAATGAAAGAGACGGCGCATAGCTTACCTTAATAAACAGCCCCTTTACGGGGCCGACAAATTATTGGCTAAAACGGGAAAGCCGGAACGGCGTCAGATCAAAGGAGGATGTTTTTCCCAACGCAAAATCCGCAGCGATTTCTCCTAACACCGGGGCGAATTTAAAACCATGTCCGCTGAGTCCAGTGATGACAAGCGTATTCTCATGGCCAGGCAGCATATCGATAATAAAATCCTCGTCCGGCGAATTATCATAGGTACATGCCGCCCCATGTAAACAACCGCCGATACCCGGCAGTACGTTACGCAGGAAAGGAAATGCTTCCGCGCCATCGCTGGCAACGGCGGCAAAGGGCTTGCGCTCTTCCGGAGCCTGTATTAGCTGTCCGCCATTGTGTTTGCCGATTTTTAACTCGTCGTTCTCCGCCGGGAAGCCGTAATATTGATCGCCGTTGGGCATTTCGCCGGTAAAGGCCGGAAAGCGGTTTTTAGTGCTGTAACGTCCATCCGCCTTAAACCAGGCAAAAACTTTACGTACGGGCTGAACGGGCAGCTCCGGTACCAGCGCTTTGACCCAGGTGCCCGCGCTAATTAGCGCCTTGCTGGCGTGGTAGCTGCCTTCACTCGTCTCTATCGTCACACCGTTATCATCATGATGAATATGGCTTACCTGGCTGTTGAATAGCTGTGCGCAGCCAGCCTCTCGGGCCAGACGAAGCCATGTGGTAATGGCTAATTCGCTGCGCAGGAAACCGGAGTCAGCTTCAAACAGCCCGATATAATTTTCGGGCACGCGAATTTCCGGCCAGCGCGTCATGAGGGCCGTCGCGTTCAGGCGCTCGACGTTCAATTGCCACTGTTGCGCGCTTCGTGCGACGTTGGCTAAGAAAGCGGAATCGGCCGGGCCGAGGTTAACGACGCCGGAGCGGACAAAAATAGGCTCTTCATTGTGTGTGGAGAGTTCATCCCAAAGCGCCTGGGCGCGAAGCACCAGCGGGACATATTTTTCGCCTTCACCATAAGCGTGGCGGATAAGACGGGTATCGCCGTGGTGGCTGCCCTGTTGATGAGGCGGTATATGCGCATCGGTCATCAGGACCTTTAGCCCGGCGCGGGTGGCGTAATAACCAGCGGCGGCGCCAACCGAACCGCTGCCGATAATAATAAGGTCGTATTTCATCAGCTTCTCTCTGCTATCGCGATGATTTCAGGGTAAATAACTGCGCTGAGATATACAAGCCAGAAATAAGTGAGGCACCTTACGGTGCCTGAGAAAGGGGGAGCGCGTCACGCTAATGGCGACGATACTCGTTTTCCTGGTAATCACCTGATTCTATTTTGGCGATGCCGGCTTCTAATATTGAAATAAATTGCCTGGCTACATCTGTCGTTAACCAGAGCGTTTGACCAACTTCAGTCCCTTCCGGTTCCGGACGATTTGGGGTCTGGTAGTGTAAACGCAGCATCAGCGCATCATAGCTATCGACGGTGCTGATGTCCCATCCTACAAGCGGATGGGTCTGAATGACTTCATTATTCTTTTCCATCATGCCCCCCTGGTACGTGTTATAAGACAACGGTTCTCGAGGTTCAATGCGTGTTTTTCTTCTGAAGCAACTTCAGTATACCAATTAATAAGGCTATTCACTGCGTTTTTAAAGAGACCGGAGGATAAATTTCTCTTTTTAAGAATTATATGAACAATAAAGCGGCAGTTCATTCATATTTTTTTAGGATGTTGTGCAATTATTTTGACGGTCAGGCGAAATATTCATCAGTTGCGCAAATAAAAAAGCCGGGGCGACCCGGCAAACATACATCACTGCATATCATTTTTTATTCATTGATGAACCAGTCATCAGCGCTCTCCCAGGTCTCCTGGAGAATCTCGCTAATGCGTTCTTTGTCCTCTTTTGATGCGCCAATGACGGACAAGTTGTTGGCGGTAGCGTAACGCACGGTGACGTTACCCAAATTCTCCGGAAAATGATGGCTAATACGGCGGGAGAGTTCGCCCGCCAGCGCATCAATCGCACCGGCAGGCAGAGGTGACGTTTTGGCTATAGTGACTTCAATACGCATAATGGCCCCCTGTTGAATATGCTGGATATATATACAGTTAAATCCAATATATAGCAATAGGTAAGCGCATTTTTTATTTTTTTACTGACCAGCGTACTGTTTCACCCGCTAAAAAAGGCACCAGCGAATCATCAGCCAGCGCGATATTTTCCGGTACCTGTTGTTCATCGCGAACCAGTTCCACCCACCCCGTATTCACCGGCAGGCCATAGAATTGCGGGCCATTCAGTGAACAGAACGCTTCAAAGTGCGCCAGCGCGTTCATTTCCTCAAACACGGCGGCATAACTGCCAAGGGCGGAGGGGGCGTTGAAACAACCGGCGCAGCCGCAACTGGTCTCTTTACGATGACGTGAATGCGGCGCTGAATCCGTCCCCAGGAAGGCGCGCGTAAAACCACTGGCAACCAGTTCGCGTAACGCCTGCTGGTGAATATTGCGTTTCAGAATCGGCAGACAGTACAGGTGAGGACGAATGCCGCCGACCAGCATATCATTACGGTTAAACATTAAATGTTGAGGCGTAATGGTAGCCGCCAGGTAGTCGTTGCCGTCACGGACATACTGCGCGGCATCTTTGGTCGTGATGTGCTCAAAGACCACTTTAAGCGTGGTCAGACGCTGGCGTAGCGGTTCCATTACAGTGTCGATAAAACGCGCTTCGCGATCGAAGATATCAACATCCGCATGGGTCACCTCCCCGTGGACCAGTAATGGCATTCCGAGTTTTTCCATCCGCTCCAGTACCGGCATGATAGCGTCGACTGACGTTACGCCATGACTGGAGTTAGTGGTGGCATTGGCCGGGTAAAGCTTAGCCGCAGTAAATACGCCTTCATGGAAACCACGCTCTAGTTCATCGGCATCGAGCGAATCCGTTAAATAGCAGGTCATTAACGGTGTGAAATCATGCCCGGCGGGCACCGCATCGAGAATACGCTGGCGGTAGGCGATCGCTGCATCAACGGTCGTGATGGGGGACGCCAGGTTCGGCATCACGATAGCGCGACCATAAATTTCGCTGGTATAGGGTACGACCGTTTTTAACATGTCGCCATCGCGAAGGTGAACGTGCCAGTCGTCCGGGCGGCGGATCTTTAAAACCTGGGATGGTGCAGTCATTAATAAGCTCCGGCTGAGGAATAGTCTTTTTGCCGGAAACAAAGGATAAGCGGAAACGTTTTCGTTTGCACGTAAAAAAAGGGCGCGAGCGCGCCCTCCGAAATCAATTGGTGAAAGGAATAACGATTTCACCAGGTTTAACTTCAATGCCTTTCGCGAGTTTCTTCGCTAACGCTTCGCCTTTACTACTGTCCTCACGCAACACGTAAGCTGGCCGCTGGTTAAAGTAGCTACGTAAAGACTGATTTAAATAGGGCAGGAGCGTTTGTAGCACCGATTGCATTTTCTCCGGCGTCACGGTGGCGTCTACTACTTCCATCTCCTGAAGATAGATGGCGCCTTTTTCTTTATCAAAGACCGGCAGGGCTTTTAGCTTGAGTTTCATCGTCGCTTTTTGACTGCCAAACAGGGAATTCATATCCAGCCTGGCATCGCCAGTAAGGGTGACTTTATTAGGTTCCTCCCGACCAATCTGGCTGACAAGGTTAGTCAATACGATATGCGCGTCGGCAATGCCGGGCAGACCAATATCTTTTGAGAAATTATTCCGTTTTTCAAGCGCTTGATTGATTTCTTGTTCGCTAATGGTGTATTGCGTAAGTTGATTACAACCCACTAACAGGCCGCTAACTACCAGCGCAGCGGCAAAAAAAAAACTTTTTCATGGCGTTCCTTAGCATGTTGCCTGTGCCCTAATCTTGACACAAAGCAGCATGTCGCGCCAGCGGACATGGCGCCACTAGAAAAAGCTGAAAAAGGCGGCAAGAAAGGGTTGCCGCCTGGCGGGAGTTAGATAGCCATTGAGGAGAGTAAATTAATTTGCGTCTGCTTTGCCATATTATCGCGATAGTCCGCGACTTTTGTCGGCCAGTGGATACCGGCGACCAGCGTCAGATTACGCAGAAGCGGAAACAGATGAATATCATCTTCTGATAATTCGCCGTTAACGGCGTTAGGCTGTACGATGAGTTTATCCAGCAAACGTAAATCATCGCCGATCTTTTTAATCAGTCCTGCAGAGTGCGCAAGATGGTTGTCAAAACTGCCAGATGAGGCTTCTTTTTTGCGGATAAAATACTGGCGCGCCGCAGGGGTAGAAAATTCATCGAAAGCGGATTTTGCAAATCGCGGCAGCAATAGCTGATTAACGTAACCGTTAACTTTGCGCAACCACTCTTCAATGGCTGGATTGCGTTTCCCGGTTAACAGCGGTTTGCCGTCGAGGTTGTCGACATAATGTACAATATCCATACTTTCAGGAAGGTAGCGACTATCATCTTTTTGCAGGATGGGTACCATCTTTTGACCAATCATCCGGGTGGGCGTCGCCTCGTCGTCATTTTGTAACACGTTAAGTTCAACGGGGATGTTCTTCAGGCCGAAAATCATGCGGGCTTTAACGCAGAAAGGGCAATGATCGTAAATATAAAGCTTCACGTTTCTCCTCCATTTGACTGTCGGTATCTGACCAGTATGGAGGAGATAGCGACAGGTATCAAATCAGGCGCCGGGTTCCAGCATCCGGCGCGGCGTGCGTTTATGACTAAATTGCCAGCCTAAAGCCAAAAAGGTGATGAAACCGATAATACCGAGCATCATCCACGGTAGTTCAGGCTGCGTAAGCGCTTTACCCATATCAAACAACCAGCCGCCGCCGATATAACCAATCGCGCCGCCAATGGCTAATCCCAGACGGCTAAAGCCCATATAGCTTCCCCGCGCCCTCGCGTCCGCGAGCGACGCGCTGAGCGTTTCGCGCGCCGGTTCGGCGATAACCGAGCCGATGTAGAAAGCGCAAATAAGCGTAAAAAGCTGCTGTAAATTGCCCACCATCCCGATGGGGATCATGCTCAGCGACATGACGAGCAAACCGGCCATCAGCCGATGCTCCAGCCGAAAACGCTTTTCGCTCCAGCGGGCAATCGGGTAGAGCAACGTCAGCGAGAGACACGCCTCAATAGCGTACATCCATTTCACGGCAGCAGGCGAACCGGCGATATCGTTTACCATAATCGGCAGCATTAACATGACCTGTACCGCCAGCATATAGTAGCCCGCCAGCGTCAGCACGTAGGTGACAAACCTTTTATCGCTCATGACGCGGCGCATTCCTTCACGCACCGGCGTTCTGACCGTTGATAGCTTCCAGGCCGGAAGCAGCCATGCATTGAAAAGGGCGCATAATATGAACAAAATAGCGCCCGTCGCGCAGACCAGGCGAAAATCGTATTGTAGCAACCAGCCTCCCAGCAGCGCGCCAATCACCGCGCCCGCGCTGTCCTGCATCATCAACAGAGAGAAGAAGCGGCCCCGTTGCTCCGGACGAATTAATTTGACCACCAGCGCTGAACGCGGCGGGTCGAAAAGCGTACCGCCGAGACCGGAAAGAAAGCAGGAAAACCACAAGAGCCAGGGCTCATGCGCGATACCCATGGTGGCAAAGCCTGCGGCGCGCATCAGCATACCGGTGACAATCATCGGTTTCGCGCCAAAGCGATCGGCGATGGCGCCGCCAAAAATGCCCAGACCTTGTTGAATAAACTGACGCAGGCCGAGCGCGATCCCTACCATTACGGCAGCCCACCCCATTTGATCGACAAAACGAATAGAGATGAGCGGGAAGACGACGAAAAAAACCAGCACCACTAACATGTTATCGATGAGAAGAAAATATTTACCCAGGTTCCTCGCCTGCGAGACGCGCGACATTTCCCCTCCCGGGAAATAAAAGATGAGCGTCTTCTATTCTGCGGCGGCGTTTCGTTTTTTCCTACCGTTAGCGGGACAATATTTTTTTATCAAAAGTCCTTTTTAATCGAGAGTTTTCATCAAAATGTGGCAGCAATTCAAAAAATGACGATTTGCGCTTTTCACAGAGCCTGGTTGCGCAGGTATAGTAATGTTACTGGCGTGCTGAAGACGTTACAGGAAGGAGTAGGTATAGAATGTTTGGCTATCGTAGTAACGTGCCAAAAGTGCGCTTAACCACCGATCGTCTGGTGGTACGTTTAGTGCATGAGCGTGATGCCTGGCGTCTGGCCGATTATTACGCGGAAAATCGTCATTTTTTAAAACCCTGGGAACCGGTCCGTGATGAAAGTCATTGTTATCCTTCAGGATGGCAGGCGCGTCTGGGAATGATCGGTGAATTTCACAAACAGGGCTCCGCCTTCTATTTCGCGCTACTTGATCCGGAAGAAAAAGAAATTATCGGCGTGGCGAATTTTTCCAATGTGGTGCGCGGTTCTTTTCATGCCTGTTATCTGGGCTATTCCATTGCGCAGAAGTGGCAGGGGCAAGGGCTGATGTTTGAAGCCTTAACCGCTGCGATTCGCTATATGCAGCGCACTCAGCATATCCACCGTATCATGGCGAACTATATGCCGCACAACAAACGTAGCGGCGCGTTGCTGGCGCGGCTTGGCTTTGAAAAAGAAGGCTATGCGAAAGATTACCTGTTGATTGATGGACAATGGCGCGACCATGTCCTGACGGCGTTAACCACGCCGTTATGGACGCCGGGGCGTTGAGCGGCTTACGGAATGAGAGGCAAAGGGAGAAAACGATGAAATATGAATTAACCGCCACTGAAGCGCGAGTGATTGGCTGTCTGCTGGAAAAGCAGGTGACAACGCCGGAACAGTATCCGCTTTCCGTCAACGGGGTGGTGACAGCCTGTAATCAGAAAACCAACCGTGAACCGGTGATGAACCTGACGGAACAAGAGGTACAAGAACAGCTCGATAACCTGGTGAAACGCCACTTTTTGCGTACGGTCAGCGGGTTTGGCAATCGCGTCACCAAATATGAACAGCGTTTCTGTAATTCCGAATTTGGCGATCTGAAACTTAGCGCGGCGGAAGTGGCGCTTGTCACTACGCTGCTGCTGCGCGGCGCGCAAACGCCCGGCGAGTTGCGTAGCCGGGCGTCGCGGATGCATGAATTCAGCGATATGGCGGAAGTTGAATCCACGCTGGAACGGCTTGCCAGTCGTGAGGACGGCCCGTATGTCGTCCGTCTGGCGCGTGAACCGGGTAAGCGCGAAAGCCGCTATATGCACCTTTTTTGCGGCGACGTCGATGAACTGTCTCTCCAGACGTCTGCGCCGGAAAGTGCGTCGGGCGATATTCAGTCGCGCGTCGAAGCGCTGGAAAGCGAAGTGGCGGAGTTAAAGCAGCGGCTGGATTCTTTGTTAGCTCACCTGGGAGAGTAATGTGAGAACATTACGGATTGGCATTGTCGGGTTAGGCGGTATTGCGCAGAAGGCCTGGCTGCCGGTATTAACCAACACCGCCGGATGGACGTTACAGGGCGCCTGGTCTCCTTCGCGGGATAAAGCCTTACGTATTTGCGAAAGCTGGCGCATACCGTATGTGGATTCGCTGGCGAATTTAGCGTCCGGCTGCGATGCGGTCTTTGTCCACTCCAGTACCGCAAGCCATTATGCCGTGGTCAGCGAACTTCTTAATGCCGGCGTCCATGTTTGCGTGGATAAACCGCTGGCGGAAAATCTACGTGATGCCGAACGGCTGGTGGCGCTGGCGGCGCAAAAAAAAATTGACGCTGATGGTTGGCTTTAATCGCCGTTTCGCGCCGCTGTACCGCGAACTGAAGACGCGCCTCAGCACTGCGGCGTCACTGCGTATGGATAAACATCGTACCGATAGCATCGGGCCGCACGACTTACGTTTTACTTTGCTCGATGACTATCTGCATGTCGTGGATACCGCTCTGTGGCTGGCGGGCGGCGAGGCGCGCCTTGCCAGCGGCACGTTGCTCACTAGCGAGTCCGGCGAAATGTGCTATGCGGAACATCATTTTTCCGCCGACAAACTACAAATTACCACCAGTATGCACCGGCGCGCCGGAAGTCAGCGTGAATCGGTCCAGGCCGTCACCGACGGCGGGCTGTATGACGTGACGGATATGCGTGAATGGCGCGAAGAGCGCGGGCAGGGTATTTTCATCAAACCCATTCCGGGTTGGCAAACGACGCTTGAACAGCGTGGTTTTGTCGGATGCGCGCGGCATTTCATTGACTGCGTACAAAATCAGACGGTTCCGGAAACGGCGGGGGAGCAGGCGATTTTGGCCCAGCGCGTCGTGGAGGCGCTGTGGCGGGACGCCATCAGCGAATAACCCTCTGTAACATCTGGCGGTAGTAATTCATCGTAATCCAGGTACTATACCCTCAATAATTCGAGTTGCAGAAAAGCTAACGCACATGCAGCTCGAAGTATGGCGGGTATATATGCCCACTCTACACAATACCTCTTTTCACAGTGAATAATGGCAAACCGTGGGGAGTCTGTAAGGCCTGATAAGACGTTTTAACGTCGCCGTCAGGCGCGGTGATACAGCCGGATACGGCAGAAGTTGCGTTATCCGGTCGATGGATCAGCCATGCAGGAGTTTTACGCCAGGGTCTGGAATACAAAAGAAATGAATTTATTGAAATCGCTGGCTGCCGTCAGCTCGATGACTATGTTTTCACGCGTGTTGGGCTTTGCCCGTGATGCGATTGTCGCCAGAATTTTTGGCGCAGGGATGGCGACCGACGCCTTTTTTGTGGCGTTTAAACTCCCCAATCTACTACGCCGGATCTTTGCCGAAGGCGCTTTTTCTCAGGCCTTTGTGCCTATCCTGGCGGAATATAAGAGCAAGCAGGGTGAAGAAGCGACGCGGATCTTTGTCGCTTACGTTTCCGGCCTGTTGACGCTGGCATTGGCCGTCGTGACGGTGGCCGGTATGCTGGCCGCCCCGTGGGTGATTATGGTAACCGCGCCGGGTTTTGCCGATACTGCGGATAAATTCGCGCTGACGACGCAACTGCTGCGGATTACGTTTCCCTATATTCTGCTGATCTCGCTGGCTTCACTGGTTGGCGCCATTCTCAACACCTGGAATCGCTTCTCTATTCCCGCTTTTGCGCCGACATTTCTTAATATCAGCATGATCGGTTTTGCATTATTCGCCGCGCCATACTTTAATCCGCCGGTGCTGGCGTTAGCCTGGGCAGTCACCGTCGGCGGCGTGCTGCAACTGGTGTATCAACTTCCGTATTTGAAAAAGATCGGTATGCTGGTGCTGCCGCGCATTAACTTTCGCGACACCGGGGCGATGCGGGTGGTCAAACAGATGGGGCCGGCGATTTTGGGCGTTTCCGTCAGTCAGATCTCCCTTATCATCAATACCATTTTCGCCTCGTTTCTGGCCTCCGGCTCGGTCTCATGGATGTACTATGCCGATCGGTTGATGGAGTTCCCGTCCGGCGTGCTGGGCGTGGCGTTGGGGACCATCCTGTTGCCGTCATTGTCGAAAAGTTTTGCCAGCGGCAATCATGATGAGTACTGCCGCCTGATGGACTGGGGGCTGCGTTTGTGCTTTTTACTGGCGTTGCCGAGCGCGGTAGCGTTAGGCATTCTGGCGAAGCCGCTGACGGTCTCGCTGTTTCAGTACGGTAAATTCACCGCCTTTGATGCGGCGATGACGCAGCGGGCGTTAATCGCCTATTCGGTGGGGCTGATTGGCTTGATCGTCGTAAAAGTGTTGGCCCCGGGCTTCTATTCTCGCCAGGATATTAAAACGCCGGTGAAAATCGCCATAGTGACGTTAATCATGACGCAGTTAATGAACCTGGCGTTTATTGGACCGCTGAAACACGCCGGGCTGTCGCTCTCTATTGGTCTGGCGGCATGTCTCAATGCGTCGCTGCTGTACTGGCAACTGCGCAAACAGAGTATCTTTACGCCACAACCGGGTTGGATGTGGTTCCTGATGCGTCTGATCATTTCCGTATTGGTGATGGCCGCCGTATTGTTCGGCGTGTTGCATATTATGCCGGAGTGGTCGCAAGGGTCGATGCTATGGCGTTTGCTGCGTTTGATGGCGGTAGTGATCGCGGGTATCGCGGCCTATTTCGCCGCGCTTGCCGTGCTGGGCTTTAAAGTGAAAGAGTTTGTTCGCCGGACGGCGTAAATTCAGTGCCTGATAGCGCTGTGCTATCAGGCCTACAAGGCATTCAGGCCGGAAAGGCGCAACGTCGCCATCCGGCAATGATTAGATAGAAATTTTTTTACCGCCGCGGTGAGAGACGGAAGTCTGACCGTCAGCCCCGTACAAGGTCGGCTCCTGGTGAGGTTTCAGCACCTCCAGCGCCTGTTGATTACGCTCGATTTGCCCTTCCAGCAGCCAGCCGTTGTGCTGGTTGAGGTCGCGAAGATGCTGCGTTTTTTCGGTAATCGCCTGCCAGCGCTCTGCAATGTCATCGTTTGCGCTACGCTGCGCGTTCTGCTCCAGACGGCGCTGTTGTTCCAGATAATCCAGCGTCGCCAGCAACGAGCTTTTTTCTTCTGTAATACGCTGTAGCTGGCTGCCGTTAATCTGGCCTACGGAAAGCTGTTGTTGCTCGGCGTCCATCACCGTCTTCAGGTCATTCAGGACGGTGGTCATCTGGTCAAGTATTTCTGACAAACGAGTCATACGCTTATTTACTCTGTAAGTAGCTCTGCGCCTCGCGAATGAGCGAGTCTGCTATTTTTCCCGTATCCATTTTTAACTCACCGTTACGGATAGCCGTTTTTAATGCTTCGACGCGTTCCATATTAATGTCGCTGACGCCTGGCTGCATGAGCTTCGCTTGCGCGTCGCTTAACGTTACGCTGGCGCTCGTCGCGGCGGACGTTTTTTCCTGACGCGTTTTTTGTACCGGCGTGTCGCTGGTTTCGCGCGTCTGGACAGTGCTAACGGGTTTCAAAGGTGAGGTACGGTCAATGCTCATTTATTTATCCTCATCGAGGGTTACGTTGTAGCGGCCAGCTACCATCATGGTTGAATATCTCATCGGCAGCCGCGACAAAATCTTTACACAATTATAGGTTAATAAGAATATTCCCATCAGAATCGACGGTTCCACTCACGATTTGACCCGATGTCATGCGTACGCGCGCATTTTGCGCGACGGCGGCATTATTCATCGCCTGACCTTCCGCATTGACGCTAAACCCCTCGCCATTGGCGATGACCTGTACTCGTTGCCCCGCTTTGACGCGCCAGGCCTGACGTATCATCGTAAGCTGTACCGGCTGCCCGGGAGCGAGATCGCGCAAACTGACGGCATCCTGAATCTGACGGATATCCAGTACCGTCCGCGGCGGTAACTGATCCAGCCTGCCACGTTTTAGCGTGACGTTGGCCGGCATCAATTTTCCGCCGCGCGCGATGGGCGCGGCAACGGCGACATAATTGCCGGTCGCTTGCACATTCACCTGCAAATAACGTTTTTCATTGGCGCAGCGCGCCACCACATTGACGTTGCCCCACAGCTTCGCGCTGCCCGTCATGCTGAAGGCTGGCTGCTCGCAGCTCGGTAGCAGATTGGGCGATGAACGGAGCGTGACAACCACCTCGTCGCTGAAGCCAGCCAGACGCTGGGAAAACCACGTGGTCAGCTGGGCGTTGATGTCCTGCGCCATTGTCAGGGGGCTGAACAGCAAAGCCGCCACGGCGAATCCTCGTTTTAACGTTTGCATGGTACTTCCCCCTGGTTGATGTCATGACAGGATTCTACCCGTGTGAAGCAAGCATCAACGCAATAAATAGCGACGCATTTTGCGTTTATTCCGGCGATAACGCGCGCGTGAAGGCATTTAAGCTGTCGGCTGAATTTTGCCATTTGCGGAGGAGATATGCTCGACAGGCTCGATGCCGCCTTACGATTTCAGCAGGAAGCGCTAAATCTGCGCGCGCAACGTCAGGAAATATTAGCGGCGAATATCGCCAATGCCGATACGCCGGGGTATCAGGCGCGCGATATTGATTTTGCCAGTGAGTTAAAAAAGGTGATGGTGCGTGGACGGGAAGAAACCGGCGGCGTCGCGTTAACGTTGACTTCCTCTCACCATATTCCCGCCCAGGCGGTCTCTTCTCCCGCAGTGGATCTTCTTTATCGCGTACCCGATCAGCCTTCTTTGGATGGTAACACCGTAGATATGGACAGGGAACGTACGCAGTTTGCGGATAACAGCCTCAAATATCAGATGGGGCTTACCGTTCTGGGTAGCCAACTCAAAGGCATGATGAATGTGCTACAGGGAGGAAACTAATTCGTGGCGCTGTTAAACATTTTTGATATTGCCGGATCGGCGCTTGCCGCGCAGTCCAAGCGGTTGAACGTTGCGGCCAGTAACCTGGCGAATGCGGATAGCGTCACCGGCCCGGACGGACAGCCTTATCGCGCCAAACAGGTGGTTTTTCAGGTGGACGCCGCGCCGGGTCAAGCCACTGGCGGGGTAAAGGTCGCCAGCGTGATTGAAAGTCAGGCACCGGAAAAGCTGGTTTATGAGCCAGGCAACCCGCTGGCGGACGCTAATGGTTACGTCAAAATGCCCAACGTCGATGTGGTCGGCGAAATGGTCAACACGATGTCAGCCTCGCGCAGCTATCAGGCAAATATCGAAGTCCTGAATACCGTAAAAAGCATGATGCTTAAGACGCTGACATTAGGCCAGTAAAGGAGGCGCGTATGTCTATTGCCGTAAATATGAATGACCCGACCAACACGGGCGTCAAAACGACGACCGGCAGCGGGTCGATGACCGGAAGCAACGCTGCCGATCTGCAAAGCAGTTTCCTGACCTTACTGGTCGCGCAATTGAAGAACCAGGACCCGACTAACCCATTACAAAATAATGAGTTAACGACACAGTTGGCGCAAATCAGTACCGTGAGCGGCATTGAAAAACTGAATACGACGCTGGGGGCTATTTCTGGGCAAATCGATAATAGTCAGTCCCTACAGGCGACCACGCTGATTGGACATGGCGTTATGGTGCCTGGCACCACAATTCTGGCGGGTAAAGGCGCGGAAGAAGGGGGCGTGACGTCCACGACGCCGTTTGGCGTGGAATTGCAACAGCCTGCGGACAAAGTGACGGCAACCATTACCGATAAAGATGGCCGGGTGGTACGGACGCTGGAGATCGGTGAGTTGCGAGCCGGGGTACACACCTTTACTTGGGATGGTAAGCAAACGGACGGAACAACGGTACCGAATGGTTCTTACAACATTGCGATTACCGCCAGCAATGGCGGAACGCAACTGGTGGCGCAGCCGCTGCAATTCGCTCTGGTACAGGGCGTGACGAAGGGCAGTAACGGCAACCTGTTGGATTTGGGTACCTACGGCACCACCACACTCGACGAAGTTCGGCAAATAATCTAAGCCCTTACACTTATCAGGAGTCAGTCATGTCTTTTTCTCAAGCGGTTAGCGGCCTGAACGCTGCGGCCACCAACCTTGATGTTATCGGTAATAACATCGCCAACTCCGCCACCTATGGCTTTAAGTCCGGTACGGCATCATTTGCCGATATGTTCGCCGGTTCCAAAGTGGGGCTGGGCGTAAAAGTGGCGGGGATTACCCAGGATTTTACCGACGGTACGACAACGAACACCGGGCGCGGGCTGGATGTCGCGATTAGCCAGAACGGTTTTTTCCGCCTGGTAGACAGCAACGGTTCCGTGTTCTATAGCCGCAACGGCCAGTTCAAACTGGACGAGAACCGTAACCTGGTCAATATGCAGGGGATGCAGTTGACCGGCTATCCGGCCACCGGTACGCCGCCGACCATTCAGCAGGGGGCGAATCCTGCACCGATCACCATTCCGAACACGCTGATGGCGGCGAAATCGACCACCACCGCGTCAATGCAGATCAACCTGAACTCAACGGACCCTGTACCGTCTAAAACGCCCTTTAGCGTGAGTGATGCGGATTCGTATAACAAAAAAGGCACCGTCACCGTTTATGACAGCCAGGGTAATGCCCATGACATGAACGTCTATTTTGTGAAAACCAAAGATAATGAATGGGCTGTGTACACCCATGACAGCAGCGATCCTGCAGCCACTGCGCCAACAACGGCGTCCACTACGCTGAAATTCAATGAAAACGGGATTCTGGAGTCTGGCGGTACGGTGAACATCACCACCGGTACGATTAATGGCGCGACAGCGGCCACCTTCTCCCTCAGCTTCCTTAACTCCATGCAGCAGAACACCGGGGCTAACAACATCGTCGCCACCAATCAGAACGGCTATAAGCCGGGCGACCTGGTGAGCTACCAGATTAACAACGACGGCACCGTAGTTGGCAACTACTCCAACGAGCAGGAGCAGGTGCTGGGGCAGATTGTGCTGGCTAACTTCGCCAACAACGAAGGTCTGGCATCCCAGGGCGATAACGTCTGGGCGGCGACGCAGGCTTCCGGGGTTGCGCTGCTGGGGACTGCCGGTTCCGGCAACTTCGGTAAGCTGACGAACGGCGCGCTGGAAGCCTCTAACGTGGATTTGAGTAAAGAGCTGGTGAATATGATCGTCGCGCAGCGTAACTACCAGTCGAATGCGCAGACCATCAAAACCCAGGACCAGATCCTCAATACGCTGGTTAACCTGCGCTAAGCGCCTGACGGGATAGCTTAATGGATCACGCAATTTATACCGCCATGGGGGCGGCCAGCCAGACGCTTAACCAGCAGGCGGTAACGGCCAGCAACCTGGCTAATGCCTCAACGCCGGGCTTTCGCGCGCAGCTTAACGCGCTACGCGCGGTGCCCGTTGATGGCCTCTCTTTAGCAACGCGCACGCTGGTTACGGCGTCGACGCCCGGGGCTGATATGACCCCGGGTCAGTTGGACTACACCTCCCGTCCGCTGGATGTCGCGTTACAGCAGGACGGCTGGCTGGTAGTGCAAGCGGCGGATGGCGCTGAAGGATATACCCGTAACGGGAATATCCAGGTGGGCCCGACCGGGCAGTTAACCATTCAGGGACATCCGGTTATCGGCGAAGGCGGCCCGATTACCGTTCCTGAAGGGTCGGAAATCACCATTGCGGCAGACGGCACGATCTCCGCGCTCAATCCCGGCGACCCGCCAAACACGGTGGCGCCCGTTGGGCGACTGAAGCTGGTCAAAGCGGAAGGCAATGAGGTGCAGCGGAGCGATGACGGTTTATTCCGCCTTACCGCCGAGGCACAGGCTGAACGCGGGGCGGTACTGGCCGCCGACCCGTCAATTCGCATTATGTCGGGCGTGCTGGAGGGCAGTAACGTCAAGCCGGTTGAAGCGATGACCGACATGATCGCCAACGCACGTCGTTTTGAAATGCAGATGAAGGTTATCACCAGCGTAGATGAGAACGAAGGGCGAGCTAACCAACTGCTGTCGATGAGTTAATACAGGACATTTTATGATCAGTTCATTATGGATCGCCAAAACAGGTCTGGACGCGCAGCAAACCAATATGGATGTGATTGCCAATAACCTGGCAAACGTCAGCACCAATGGTTTTAAGCGTCAGCGCGCGGTATTTGAAGATCTGTTGTATCAGACCATCCGCCAGCCGGGCGCGCAGTCGTCCGAGCAGACGACGCTGCCTTCAGGGCTGCAAATCGGTACCGGCGTGCGTCCGGTCGCCACGGAGCGTCTGCACAGTCAGGGGAACCTGTCGCAGACCAACAACAGTAAAGATGTGGCGATTAAAGGGCAGGGCTTTTTCCAGGTCATGCTGCCGGACGGTACGTCTGCTTATACCCGCGATGGCTCTTTCCAGGTGGATCAGAATGGTCAACTGGTGACGGCGGGCGGTTTTCAGGTGCAGCCGGCAATCACCATTCCGGCCAACGCGTTAAGCATCACGATTGGCCGCGACGGCGTGGTCAGCGTGACCCAGCAGGGGCAGGCCGCGCCGGTTCAGGTCGGGCAGCTTAACCTGACCACCTTTATGAACGACACCGGGCTGGAAAGCATCGGCGAGAACCTCTATATCGAAACGCAATCGTCCGGCGCGCCGAACGAAAGCACGCCGGGGCTCAACGGCGCGGGGTTGTTGTATCAAGGGTATGTCGAAACGTCGAACGTTAACGTGGCGGAAGAGCTGGTGAACATGATTCAGGTTCAACGCGCCTATGAAATTAACAGTAAAGCAGTATCGACGACCGATCAGATGCTGCAGAAACTGACGCAACTCTAAGGGGCCGCCGGTGGGGGATACGCCACCGGCTCCCTGATTTTGAAGATGAAGGTAATGCAAAAATACGCGCTTCACGCTTACCCAGTTATGGCCCTGATGGTCGCGACGCTGACAGGATGCGCCTGGATACCCGCTAAACCGCTCGTGCAGGGGGCGACCACGGCGCAGCCGATACCTGGCCCGGTACCGGTGGCGAATGGCTCCATATTTCAGTCTGCGCAGCCGATTAATTATGGCTATCAGCCGCTTTTTGAAGATCGTCGACCGCGTAATATCGGCGATACGCTCACGATTGTGTTACAGGAAAACGTCAGCGCCAGTAAAAGCTCGTCGGCAAATGCCAGTCGCGACGGCAAAACCAGTTTTGGTTTTGATACGGTACCGCGTTATCTGCAGGGATTATTCGGTAATTCCCGCGCGGATATGGAGGCCTCCGGCGGCAACTCTTTTAACGGCAAAGGCGGCGCGAATGCCAGCAATACCTTTAGCGGCACGCTGACCGTGACCGTCGATCAGGTTCTGGCCAATGGCAATTTACACGTCGTGGGGGAAAAACAGATCGCGATTAATCAGGGAACGGAATTCATCCGCTTCTCCGGCGTGGTAAATCCACGCACCATCAGCGGCAGCAACTCCGTTCCCTCGACACAGGTGGCGGATGCGCGGATTGAATATGTCGGGAACGGCTATATTAACGAAGCGCAAAATATGGGCTGGCTGCAACGTTTCTTCCTTAATTTGTCGCCGATGTAAGCGAGGTGTATGTGTTTAAAGCTCTTGCAGGAATCGTTCTGGCACTGGTTGCCACTCTGGCGCACGCCGAGCGTATCCGGGATCTGACCAGTGTCCAGGGAGTACGGGAAAACTCGCTGATCGGCTACGGGCTGGTGGTCGGGCTGGACGGTACGGGCGACCAGACGACCCAGACGCCATTTACCACCCAGACGCTGAATAACATGCTGTCACAACTGGGGATTACGGTCCCCACCGGCACCAACATGCAGTTGAAAAACGTGGCGGCGGTGATGGTGACGGCGTCGTATCCGCCTTTTGCGCGACAGGGACAAACGATCGATGTCGTCGTTTCCTCAATGGGGAACGCTAAAAGTCTGCGTGGCGGGACGTTATTAATGACGCCGTTAAAAGGGGTGGACAGCCAGGTGTATGCTCTGGCGCAGGGCAATATTCTGGTCGGCGGCGTGGGCGCTTCCGCAGGCGGCAGTAGCGTGCAGGTTAACCAGCTTAATGGCGGGCGCATCACTAATGGCGCGATTATCGAACGCGAGTTGCCGACTCAGTTCGGCGCTGGCAACACCATTAATCTGCAATTGAACGACGAAGATTTTACGATGGCGCAGCAAATTACCGACGCCATCAACCGCGCCCGCGGTTACGGCAGCGCCACTGCGCTTGATGCGCGAACGGTACAGGTACGCGTGCCCAGCGGCAACAGCTCGCAGGTGCGTTTTCTGGCGGACATTCAAAATATGGAAGTCAACGTGACGCCGCAGGATGCAAAAGTTGTGATCAACTCGCGTACCGGTTCGGTGGTCATGAATCGGGAAGTCACGCTGGATAGCTGCGCTGTGGCGCAGGGCAATTTGTCAGTGACAGTCAATCGCCAGCTCAACGTCAACCAGCCGAATACGCCATTTGGCGGCGGGCAGACCGTGGTGACGCCACAGACTCAGATAGATTTGCGTCAGAGCGGCGGATCGCTACAGAGCGTGCGTTCCAGCGCCAATCTGAACAGCGTAGTGCGTGCGCTGAATGCGCTTGGCGCGACGCCGATGGACCTGATGTCGATTTTGCAGTCCATGCAGAGCGCGGGCTGTCTACGCGCCAAACTGGAAATCATCTGATGATCGGAGACGGTAAATTGCTGGCCAGCGCGGCCTGGGATGCGCAATCTCTGAACGAACTGAAAGCGAAAGCGGGCCAGGACCCGGCGGCGAATATCCGTCCTGTGGCCCGTCAGGTGGAAGGGATGTTTGTGCAGATGATGCTGAAAAGTATGCGCGAGGCTTTACCCAAAGATGGTTTATTCAGCAGCGATCAGACGCGTCTGTATACCAGCATGTATGACCAACAGATCGCCCAGCAGATGACCGCCGGTAAGGGATTGGGGCTGGCGGATATGATGGTTAAACAGATGACGGGCGGGCAGACGATGCCTGCGGATGATGCGCCGCAAGTACCGCTTAAATTCTCCCTGGAGACGGTAAACAGCTATCAAAATCAGGCGCTGACCCAACTGGTGCGCAAAGCCATACCGAAAACGCCGGACAGCAGCGATGCGCCGCTCTCCGGCGACAGTAAAGACTTTCTGGCCCGGCTTTCGCTCCCGGCGAGGCTGGCCAGCGAACAAAGCGGGGTGCCGCATCATCTGATTCTGGCGCAGGCGGCGCTGGAGTCCGGCTGGGGGCAGCGGCAAATCCTGCGGGAGAATGGCGAACCCAGCTATAACGTATTTGGCGTGAAAGCGACCGCCAGTTGGAAAGGGCCGGTGACGGAAATCACCACCACTGAATACGAAAATGGCGAAGCGAAAAAAGTGAAAGCGAAATTCCGCGTCTATAGCTCGTATCTGGAGGCATTATCGGATTATGTCGCGCTGTTAACGCGTAACCCACGCTACGCTGCCGTGACCACTGCCGCCACGGCAGAGCAGGGCGCAGTGGCTCTGCAAAACGCCGGATACGCCACTGACCCGAATTACGCGCGTAAATTGACCAGCATGATTCAGCAGTTGAAAGCGATGAGTGAAAAGGTCAGCAAAACCTACAGCGCGAATCTCGACAATCTCTTTTAAATTGCTCAAGTCCACGTAGTCGCTGCCGATAACAACGAGTATTGAAGGATTAAAAGGAACCATCATGTCCAGCTTGATTAATCACGCCATGAGCGGACTTAACGCCGCGCAGGCCGCGTTAAATACGGTCAGTAATAACATCAACAATTATAACGTTGCGGGTTATACCCGGCAGACAACTATTCTGGCGCAGGCAAACAGTACGTTAGGGGCTGGCGGCTGGATAGGTAATGGCGTTTACGTTTCAGGCGTACAGCGCGAATATGATGCGTTTATCACTAATCAGCTACGCGGCGCGCAAAACCAGAGCAGCGGCTTAACCACGCGCTATGAACAAATGTCGAAAATCGACAACCTGCTGGCCGATAAATCCAGCTCACTGTCTGGTTCGTTGCAGAGTTTTTTTACCAGCCTGCAAACGTTAGTCAGTAACGCGGAAGATCCTGCGGCGCGTCAGGCGCTGATTGGTAAAGCGGAAGGGCTGGTAAACCAGTTCAAAACCACCGATCAGTATCTGCGCGATCAGGATAAACAGGTCAATATCGCGATTGGCTCCAGCGTGGCGCAAATCAACAATTACGCGAAGCAGATAGCTAACCTGAACGATCAAATCTCCCGTATGACGGGCGTAGGCGCGGGCGCATCGCCGAACGACCTGCTCGATCAGCGTGATCAGTTGGTCAGCGAGCTTAACAAGATCGTTGGCGTCGAGGTGAGTGTACAGGACGGCGGCACCTATAACCTGACGATGGCCAATGGCTATACGCTGGTGCAGGGGTCGACGGCGCGTCAGTTGGCGGCGGTTCCCTCCAGCGCCGACCCGACGCGAACGACTGTCGCTTATGTCGATGAGGCCGCCGGTAACATCGAAATTCCGGAAAAGTTGCTGAACACCGGTTCGCTCGGCGGGCTACTGACGTTCCGTTCTCAGGATCTGGATCAGACTCGTAATACGCTGGGCCAGTTGGCGTTGGCGTTTGCCGATGCGTTTAACGCGCAGCATACCAAAGGTTATGACGCCGACGGCAATAAAGGGAAAGACTTCTTTAGCATTGGCTCGCCGGTGGTATATAGCAACAGTAATAATGCCGATAAAACGGTATCGCTAACCGCTAAGGTGGTCGACAGCACGAAGGTTCAGGCAACGGATTATAAGATTGTTTTTGACGGTACAGACTGGCAGGTTACTCGCACTGCGGATAACACCACCTTCACGGCGACAAAAGATGCTGACGGAAAACTGGAGATTGACGGTCTGAAAGTGACGGTAGGGACCGGCGCACAGAAAAACGACAGTTTTCTTCTCAAGCCGGTCAGCAATGCTATCGTCGACATGAACGTTAAAGTGACGAATGAAGCCGAGATTGCGATGGCGTCTGAGTCAAAACTCGATCCTGACGTGGATACCGGCGACAGCGATAACCGCAATGGTCAGGCATTGCTGGACTTACAAAACAGCAATGTAGTGGGCGGCAACAAAACTTTTAACGATGCTTACGCCACGTTGGTCAGCGATGTGGGTAACAAAACGTCAACGCTGAAAACCAGCAGCACCACGCAGGCGAATGTGGTTAAACAGCTTTATAAACAGCAACAGTCGGTTTCCGGCGTTAACCTCGACGAAGAGTACGGCAATTTGCAGCGTTATCAGCAGTATTATCTGGCGAATGCGCAAGTATTGCAGACCGCGAATGCGCTGTTTGATGCGTTACTGAATATTCGCTAAAGGAGAAGGATGACATGCGTATCAGTACCCAGATGATGTACGAACAAAATATGAGCGGCATCACTAATTCTCAGGCCGAATGGATGAAGCTGGGCGAGCAGATGTCTACCGGTAAGCGCGTTACCAACCCATCTGACGATCCGATCGCCGCGTCGCAGGCGGTAGTACTCTCTCAGGCGCAGGCGCAGAATAGCCAGTACGCCCTGGCGCGTACGTTTGCCACCCAAAAAGTGTCGCTGGAAGAAAGCGTACTCAGTCAGGTGACGACGGCGATTCAAACCGCGCAGGAAAAAATCGTCTATGCCGGAAACGGCACGTTAAGTGACGATGACCGCGCGTCGCTGGCGACGGATTTACAGGGCATCCGCGATCAGCTGATGAACCTGGCAAACAGCACTGACGGCAATGGTCGCTATATCTTTGCCGGGTATAAAACGGAAGCGGCGCCATTCGACCAGGCGACAGGTGGTTATCATGGCGGCGAGAAAAGTGTTACCCAGCAGGTGGATTCCGCACGCACGATGGTAATTGGCCATACGGGAGCGCAAATTTTTAATAGCATCACCAGCAATGCGGTGCCGGAACCGGATGGCTCGGACTCCGAAAAGAATCTGTTTGTCATGCTCGATACGGCAATTGCCGCACTCAAGACCCCGGTGGAAGGCAATGACGTGGAAAAAGAAAAGGCCGCTGCCGCCATTGATAAAACCAATCGCGGCTTAAAAAATTCGCTTAATAACGTCCTGACCGTTCGTGCGGAACTGGGAACGCAACTGAGCGAACTCAGTACGCTGGATTCACTGGGAAGCGACCGTGCGCTGGGACAGAAGCTACAGATGAGCAACCTGGTAGATGTGGACTGGAACTCGGTCATTTCCTCCTACGTCATGCAACAGGCGGCATTACAGGCGTCCTATAAAACGTTTACCGACATGCAGGGAATGTCGCTTTTCCAGTTGAACCGGTAACACCTTTTTTTGAAACATATCACGAAACTGGATATGTTTTGTCTGCCCGCGCCATCGACCCCGGCGCGGGCATTTTTTTAGTCGTCATTGAGTTAGTGGTCATATTGTCGCGCCCGTAGCGACGCCATCCGTACGTATTATCCCGCCCAATCTCATAAACGCCTGGAGTGACTAAAAGACGCCATGGAGTGAGGCATCGCCCTGTAAGGGGCATAAAAAAGCCGACCTGGCGGTCGGCTTTGTATCGGTATTTACATCATTCTACCGGCTGTGGGCGTGTCGCCGGGGCGCTGGCATGACGTGTAGCGCTGTGTCCGCCTGCCGCGCCTTTACCTTCAAAGTGGAAGGAAGGGCGCTGCCAGTCGCTATGGTGCGGGGTTTCCGGCACATATTCCGGCGCTGGCGCACGCGTCATCGGCGCGCTGGCGTGGTTATGGTCGTCGTCAACGCAGACAACGTCCTGCGGCTTTTCCACCACCTGGGCCGGTGCGATAACGGTTTCTTCTGTCGTGTGCTCCACAACAGCCGCTTCCGCTTTTGTCTCTTCTTCTGGCTCGACAACGACAACATCAGCTACGTTTTCAGCCACCGTAATGGACGCGTCGGCGGTTTCTGCTACCGGTTCGGCGTCAGCAATAACCTCTTGCGCCACCGGCGTATCGCTTTCGGCAATCAGTTGCGGCTGTTCATCAACCGGCGCGGCAATCACTTCCGGATGCGTTGTCTCGACCTCGACGACTTCCGGCGTCTGTGGTTCGGCGACAGTCTGCGGCTCAACGACAACGTTTTCTACCGCCTGTACCGACGCTTGTGGTTCTAACGCTACGGTCGCAGCGGTAACCTGCGGTTCAGCGACAACCGGTTGTGGCAGCGCCAGATCTGCTTCACGCTGCTCGTCAACAACCTGCGTTTCCTGAGGACGGACAATCGGGTAGCGGATCCAGACTTTACCGGACGCCATTTCCGGCGACGCGCAGGCGACGGTTAACGGCATCGGCGATTGTGTCGGGTAGCGCTCGTCACGATAGCGACGGCGACGCTGACCGCTTACGCGCAGGTGGCGCGGAGAACGGCGGGAGCGACGCGGCATACCGGTATTATCGCGAGGTTCTACGCTATCATCCTGCTCCGGCGCGATATCGGCGACGACAGGTAAATCAACTTTCGCCAGCTCGGTACGCGGCGCTGGAACGGGCTGTTCAACGTTTTCAACCGGGCGTGGTTCGTCGACGACGACCGGCGTGTCAACCGTTTCAACCACTGCGCTGTTGGTAAAGCGGACTTTCTGATTAAGCTGACGCTGCTTGCGGCGCGGCTGAACCTGCTGAACGCGTTCTTCCTGCTCGGTCTCCTGGACAGGCTGTTCTTCGCGGTTAAGCGCTTTTACTTCCTGCTGCGCCTGGCGCTTGTCATCATTGCGGCGGCGGCTGCGTTCGCGACGCGGCGTCTGTTGCTGTTCATCGCCGGTTTTCACTTTTTCCGCCGTTTCCTGCTGGCGGGTATCGCGCGCTTCCGCATTTTGCTGCTGCGTCTGGCGACGGTTACGACGATTATCGTCGCGGCTCTCGCCGCCGTCACGTCCGGCACGGTTATCACGGGTGTCGCGGCGTTCGTTACGATCGCGACGGTTGTTCTGCCGTGGCTTGCGACGATCCTGCTGACGCTCCGCTTTTTCTTCCGCTTTCGGCGCGGCTGTTTCGACGGCTTTCGTTTCTTCACCGCTGAACAGTTGTTTCAGCGCGTTAAGGAAGCGGCTAAACAGACCCGGCTGGGCAGGCTGCGCGGCGGCAACATTATCCTTTTTCGCCGTGGCGACGCTAACCGCCGGTTCGACAGGCGTCGGCGCCGGAGGCACATCTGGCATAGCGAATGTCGCCAGCGCAGGCTGTTCCGGGCGTTTACGCTCGGCGTACTCTTCTTCAGAAGGCAGCGCCATCGCTTCTTCGTGCAGCTTTGGCAGCATGTAGCTCAGGGTCGGCGTTTCTTCCCCTTTGCGTACGCGCAGCACGGAATAGTGCGGCGTTTCCATCTGATCGTTCGGGACGATGACACAGCGGACGCCATCCTGACGCGTCTCAATAGCGTTCACTGCCGTCCGTTTTTCGTTAAGCAGATAAGAGGCGATCGGCACCGGAACAATGGCATGGACTTCCTGCGTATTCTCTTTCAGCGCTTCTTCTTCAATCAGGCGCAGAATGGACAGCGACAGAGATTCGTTATCGCGCACGGTGCCGGTACCGCTACAGCGCGGACACACGTGATGGCTGGATTCGCCCAGAGACGGGCTCAGGCGCTGACGCGACATTTCGAGCAGGCCGAAGCGGGAAATATGGCTAATCTGAATACGCGCCCGGTCCTGACGCACCGCTTCACGCAGACGGTTTTCTACCGCGCGCTGGTGACGTACCGGCGTCATATCGATAAAGTCGATAACGATCAGGCCGCCCAGGTCGCGCAGACGCAACTGGCGGGCAATCTCATCGGCCGCTTCCAGGTTGGTATTAAACGCCGTTTCTTCGATATCGCCGCCGCGAGTCGCGCGGGCGGAGTTGATATCGATGGCGGTTAACGCTTCGGTACTGTCAATGACGATGGAGCCGCCGGAGGGCAGGCGCACTTCACGCTGGAACGCTGACTCGATCTGCGATTCGATCTGGTAATGGCTGAACAACGGGATTTCACCGGTGTACAGCTTAATTTTGCTGCTAAAATCCGGGCGGCCCAACGCGGCGATATGCTGACGCGCCATTTCCATCACTTTTGGATTGTCGATCAGGATTTCACCGATATCCTGACGCAGATAGTCGCGAAACGCGCGTACGATGACGTTGCTTTCCTGATGGATCAGGAACGGCGCGGGACGGCTTTCAGCGGCTTTCTGAATGGCCTCCCAGTGTTTCAGGCGGAAGCTTAAATCCCACTGCAACGCTTCGGCGGATTTACCCACGCCCGCGGTACGTACGATAAGCCCCATCCCTTCAGGAAGTTCCAGGCTGGCCAACGCTTCTTTTAACTCGGTACGATCGTCGCCTTCAATGCGACGGGAGATACCACCCGCGCGCGGGTTATTCGGCATCAGCACCAGGTAGCTGCCCGCCAGACTGATAAAGGTGGTTAACGCCGCGCCTTTGTTGCCGCGCTCTTCTTTATCGATTTGAACAATGACTTCCTGGCCTTCGCGTAACACGTCTTTAATGTTCGGGCGACCATGAGCGCTGTAGTTAGCGGGGAAATATTCGCGGGCAATTTCTTTTAACGGGAGGAAACCGTGGCGTTCTGCGCCGTAATCAACAAAAGCCGCTTCCAGGCTCGGTTCAATACGGGTAATTTTGCCTTTATAGATGTTCGCTTTTTTCTGCTCGTGTCCGGGGCTTTCTATATCCAGATCGTACAGACGCTGCCCATCTACAAGGGCGACGCGCAACTCTTCCTGCTGAGTCGCGTTGATTAACATTCTTTTCATCGTAACTTACTCATTATTCTTACGTTGACGACTAAGCTGCGGGCATGGTGACGCCTTACCGGGCATGAACCGATGGCCTCGTGACTATTTCGCGTCGCCAACCTCACGGTTATCGTCAGCTCAAAGAGGCGCAGAGTGTCGGTTGCCTGTATTTCATACGGAAACACAGCGCAATTATCAGGGAAGCAGCCTGGGCATTACTCTCCAGAGAAGATCCTATCTACCGGTAAGGACTGCAACCCGCAGCCCGCTAACTGTCTGAAAAATCAATACGTCTTACGCCATTGCTGCGTTGATGATCGGTCAGACAAAATGGGTTATTCCGCTAAACTTTTTGTTTTAACAAGTTTCGGTGCGGAAACCGCATCATTATTCCACTGCTAACCTTGTTATAGCAAGATGACTTTTACCATTTATCACCCGCTTACTCACAGTTTTTTCACCAGCGTGAGCCAATCGCTTTAATAACCAGCAAAACCGCAGTGAAAAATGTTCATCCACTGGCGTAGACGTCTCTATAAGCATAGAAAAATGTGTGGCGCGAATCTCACAGGCTATTTAGAATCGCCCCCCATGAAAACAGAAACGCCATCCGTAAAAATTGTTGCTATCGCCGCTGACGAAGCGGGGCAACGCATTGATAACTTTTTGCGCACCCAACTGAAAGGGGTACCAAAAAGTATGATTTATCGCATCTTGCGTAAAGGCGAGGTGCGGGTGAACAAAAAACGCATTAAACCGGAATACAAACTGGAAGCGGGCGATGAAGTCCGCATTCCGCCGGTTCGCGTTGCTGAACGCGAAGAAGAGGCCGTGTCGCCGCATTTGCAAAAAGTGGCGGCGTTGGCGGACGTCATTTTGTATGAAGACGACCATATTCTGGTGCTGAATAAGCCTTCCGGCACCGCCGTACACGGCGGGAGCGGGTTAAGTTTTGGCGTCATCGAAGGGCTGCGGGCGTTGCGTCCGGAAGCGCGATTCCTGGAACTGGTGCATCGTCTTGACCGCGATACCTCCGGCGTGCTGTTGGTGGCGAAAAAACGCTCCGCGCTGCGTTCGCTGCATGAGCAACTGCGCGAAAAGGGAATGCAGAAAGATTATCTGGCGCTGGTGCGCGGCCAGTGGCAATCACACGTTAAAACCGTACAGGCGCCATTATTAAAGAACATTCTGCAAAGCGGCGAACGCATTGTTCGCGTGAGCCAGGAAGGCAAACCGTCAGAAACGCGCTTCAAGGTGGAAGAGCGCTATGCCTTCGCCACGCTGGTGCGCTGTAGCCCGGTCACGGGCCGTACGCATCAGATTCGCGTACATACCCAATATGCCGGTCACCCTATTGCGTTCGACGATCGCTACGGCGACAGTGAGTTTGATCAACAGCTTACCGAAGCGGGAACCGGTCTTAAACGTCTCTTTCTGCACGCCGCGGCGCTGAAGTTCACGCATCCGGGAACGGGCGATGTCATGCGCATTGAAGCGCCAATGGATAACGCCCTGAAGCGCTGTCTGCAGGTGCTGCGTAACGCAAAATAGTTCCTCTCTCGGGCAGGTTATCTGCCCGAATCTCACTTTTCTCATAATATTTTTGTTTTGCTGTATCCGACGCATTTTTACCGTTGTGCACTGTTTATTCTTGCGATCCGGATTTCGGCGCGTTTAAGGACGAACAGATGGCCAATACTAGCTGGATGCGCTCATTTACTCAGCGTTGGGGAAAATACGTTATCGTGCCGCTCGTGATCGCGATGCTGACCGGTTGCGAAGGGAAGGGCGATAGTTCACGACGGGCTTTCGTTGAGTATTTGAATACGCAAGTCATTACGTCTCCCGTGGTGGGCGTCTGTGAGTTGACGCCAGCCCAACGTCAGGCTTTTGGTCATTACGCCGATGACTACGATGTACTATTAGCTGCCTACGGGCAAATCTTTGCTGTGGTGTATGAGACTGGCCAGGAGGATAAGATCACCGGTGTTATCCAGTCTGAGCGTGATAATCTGGTTTTCCTGAACGAGCTACGTGTGGCTCGTGACGTAAACAATCGATTTATCCTTCGGTTGAAAAATGTGAGTAGTGAAAACAGAAAAAAATATTCTGCTTTAAAGCTCCCCGCTGATGTGAAGCCTGTCTTTGACGCTGCGTGGAATAAAACCGTAACACCGCTGGATGAGACGATGACTCGCTATTATTTTCTGCGCGGAAAGCGGCTCGACCAACTGGTCGCAATGGGCGAGTTTCTGCAAAAACAGGGAAATAAAGTCCGCTTTGAAACGAATGGAAAAGCGGTTTTTGCCGACCTGGCAGCAAAAGAACACTTTCAGGATCAACAATTTAATTTTTTCATTACGCAGAATGATATAAACCATCTTACTCAGCAGATGGTTGAATTTATAAATAGTCAACAAGATGCGGCTGATGCTGGCGGCGTTAATTAAAGGAATGTGTCGTGAGGTGAAGCAATGTTCGGGGGAGGGCGTAAACTCATCGCGAGATGGAATTTAACGAGTCGCAAAGGGAAGGTTTCAGGACAGTAAACGTCCTGAGAGTTGTTCGCGAGAATAAGTTCGTAAGCCGCTTTTGACGCCGTAGAGCGCGTCAGGCGAGTATTGAGAACACGTGTTTTTACAAAACTGAACTGAGATGGGGAATTCATTAACGCGCACGTATACCGCTGTTGATACCCTATGGGATAAAACGCACCGTACATCGGTTCGTAATGCCAATGCTTTTTTTCTGGTCGGTGAATGGATTGACCAGGAAACGGGCCCGCACGAAGAGAGTGAAGATCGGCAGGCGCTAAATTGTTCACAACAAGCGCTTTCCAGTTGGTTAGAACTGGAAGCGGTCGAAACTGCTCCCCAATAAACGGGAGATAACTACCAACACGTGCAGAAACGGCTTTTAGGGGTATTTGAAAAGCCTACAGAGTAGGCCGTTTACTGCTGTAGCGGGTTGAAGCCCTCCCGTCGCAGCATCTGGCACAGGGCAATAAGCGGCAAGCCGATCAGCGTGTTCGGATCGCGGCCCTCTAAGCGCTCAAATAATGCAATGCCTAAACCTTCGCTTTTAAAACTTCCCGCGCAGTGCAGCGGATGCTCTTTACGGACATAGTCGTCTATTTCCGCTTCGCTTAAATGGCGAAAATGAACGTCAAAAGGCTCCACTTCGGTTTGTAATTGCCCGGAGGCGGAGTTATACAGTGCCAGTCCGGTATAAAACGTCACAATATTTCCGCTGGCTTTGGCTAATTGCTGACGCGCTTTTTCTTCCGTCAGCGGTTTGCCGGTGATTTCGCCGTCCAGAACACAAATTTGGTCGGAGCCAATAATCAAATGATTCGGGAAACGCGCGGCGAGTGATTGCGCCTTCGCCTGCGCCAGCCGCAGCACCAACTGACGCGGCGCTTCGCCCGGCATGGGGGTTTCATCAACATCCGGCGCGGCGCATTCGAAAGGAATCGTCAGCTTTTCCAGCAGCGCGCGACGCCAGGGAGAGGTAGACGCAAGGATGAGACGGGGCATATTTTTTCCCTCAGATATAGCGTAATGATGAGAGCCATCTTAAACTATGCTCTTCGGTCTTCAAGCCTGTCATACTGACTCGTCTTGAGCGAAAATAAGTCTGTAACCCGCAATGTGTGCGAATTATTGGCAAAAGGCAACCGCAGGCTGCCTTTTTCTTTGACTATATGACGTTACGAAGTTAATATGCGCGCCCTATGCAAAAGGTAAAATTACCCCTGACTCTTGATCCGGTTCGTACCGCTCAAAAACGCCTTGATTACCAGGGTATCTATACCCCCGATCAGGTTGAGCGCGTTGCCGAATCTGTAGTCAGTGTGGACAGTGATGTGGAATGCTCCATGTCGTTCGCTATCGATAACCAGCGTCTCGCCGTTTTAACCGGCGATGCGGTCGTTACGGTGTCGCTCGAATGCCAGCGTTGCGGGAAACCGTTTACCCATCAGGTTCACACAACGTATTGTTTTAGCCCTGTCCGTTCTGACGAGCAGGCTGAAGCACTGCCGGAAGCGTATGAGCCGATTGAGGTAAACGAATTCGGCGAAATCGATCTGCTGGCGACGGTTGAAGATGAAATCATCCTCGCCTTGCCGGTAGTTCCGGTGCATGATTCTGAACACTGTGAAGTGTCCGAGGCGGACATGGTCTTTGGCGAACTGCCTGATGAAGCGCAAAAGCCAAACCCATTTGCCGTATTAGCCAGCTTAAAGCGTAAGTAATAGGTCTTCCCCGCGGACGCAGGGATAAACCGTAATTGAGGAGTAAGGTCCATGGCCGTACAACAGAATAAACCAACCCGTTCCAAACGTGGCATGCGTCGTTCCCATGACGCTCTGACCGCAGTCACCAGCCTGTCTGTAGACAAAACTTCTGGTGAAAAACACCTGCGTCACCACATCACTGCCGACGGTTACTACCGCGGCCGTAAGGTCATCGCTAAGTAATCGCGCGATACTCGATGCCTTTTGCATCACAGGCGTGCCTGTGGTGTAAAAGCCGAAGAGTACAAGCGTGATAAAGCTTAGTGAGGATTTCTCCGCGTAAGCGGAGAACACCGAACCAGGCAGCGACGATACCTTGACACGTCTAACCCTGGCGTTAGATGTCATGGGGGGCGATTTTGGTCCTTCCGTGACGGTGCCTGCGGCATTGCAGGCACTGAACGCTAATTCGCAGCTCACTCTTCTTTTAGTCGGGAATCCCGATATTATCACGCCATTACTTGCCAAAGCTGACTTTGAACAACGTTCGCGTCTGCAGATTATCCCTGCACAGTCAGTTATTGCCAGTGATGCCCGGCCTTCGCAGGCGATCCGCGCCAGTCGCGGGACATCCATGCGTGTGGCCCTAGAGCTTGTGAAAGAAGGCCGAGCCGAAGCTTGCGTTAGCGCCGGTAATACCGGGGCGCTGATGGGGCTGGCGAAATTATTGCTCAAGCCTCTTGAGGGGATTGAGCGTCCGGCGTTGGTGACGGTATTACCGCACCAGCAAAAGGGCAAAACGGTAGTGCTTGATTTGGGTGCCAACGTCGACTGTGACAGTACCATGCTGGTGCAGTTTGCCGTGATGGGCGCCGTTTTGGCGGAAGAGGTCGTCGGGATCAAAAATCCCCGCGTGGCGCTACTCAATATCGGGGAAGAAGAAACCAAAGGCCTCGACAGTATTCGCGAAGCCTCTTTAATGTTAAAAACAGTCCCAACCATCAATTACATCGGCTACCTTGAGGCGAATGAGTTACTGACGGGAAAAACCGATGTACTGGTGTGTGACGGCTTTACAGGCAATGTCACACTTAAAACGATGGAGGGGGTTGTCAGAATGTTCCTTTCACTGCTGAAATCACAGGGCGAGGGGAAAAAACGGTCGTGGTGGCTGCTGTTATTAAAACGTTGGTTACAAAAAAGCCTGACGAGGCGATTCAGTCACCTCAACCCCGACCAGTATAATGGCGCCTGTCTGTTAGGATTGCGCGGCACGGTGATAAAAAGTCATGGTGCGGCCAATCAGCGAGCATTTGCAGTCGCGATTGAACAGGCAGTGCAGGCGGTGCAGCGACAAGTTCCTCAGCGAATTGCCGCTCGCCTGGAATCTGTATACCCAGCCGGATTTGAACCGCTGGACGATGGCAAAGGCGTAAACCTGCGGGCGCACAGATAATATCGTTGTCTCCCCGGCGCCGCCAGCGTGCCAGACGTTTACAGGTAACGGTATATAACCGAAAAGTGACTGAGCGTACATGTATACGAAGATTATTGGTACTGGCAGCTATCTGCCCGAACAAGTGCGGACTAACGCCGATCTGGAAAAAATGGTTGAGACCTCTGACGAGTGGATTGTCACTCGTACAGGTATTCGTGAACGCCATATCGCCGCGCCGAATGAAACTGTCGCGACGATGGGCTTTACCGCTGCGAATCGCGCGATTGAGATGGCGGGGATCGATAAAGACCAAATTGGCTTGATTGTGGTGGCTACCACATCAGCAACGCATGCATTTCCAAGCGCGGCATGTCAGATTCAAAGTATGCTCGGTATTAAAGGTTGCCCGGCGTTTGATGTCGCGGCAGCGTGCGCAGGTTTCACCTACGCGTTAAGCATCGCCGACCAGTACGTTAAATCCGGCGCGGTTAAACACGCGCTGGTGGTCGGTTCCGATGTATTAGCCCGCACTTGCGATCCTGGCGATCGCGGTACGATCATTATTTTCGGCGATGGCGCAGGCGCGGCCGTACTGAGCGCTTCTGAAGAACCGGGTATTATCTCCACTCATCTTCATGCCGATGGCCGTTACGGTGAATTACTGACCCTGCCGAATGCCGATCGCGTAAATCCGGATAACCCGATTTACCTGACAATGGCGGGCAATGAAGTCTTTAAAGTGGCGGTCACTGAACTGGCGCATATTGTCGATGAGACGCTGGCGGCTAATAACCTGGATCGCTCAGAACTCGATTGGCTGGTGCCGCATCAGGCTAACCTGCGTATCATTAGCGCGACAGCGAAAAAACTCGGCATGTCGATGGACAATGTCGTCGTCACGCTGGACAGGCACGGCAATACCTCCGCGGCTTCTGTGCCGTGCGCGCTGGATGAAGCCGTGCGTGACGGGCGAATTAAAGCCGGTCAGCTGGTATTGCTTGAAGCCTTCGGGGGGGGATTCACCTGGGGCTCCGCGCTGATTCGTTTCTAGTATAAGGATTTAAACATGACGCAATTTGCATTTGTGTTCCCCGGTCAGGGTTCTCAGAGCGTTGGGATGTTGGCCGAAATGGCGGCAAATTACCCTATCGTAGAAGAAACGTTTGCTGAAGCTTCTGCGGCTCTGGGATATGATCTGTGGGCGCTCACCCAGCAAGGTCCAGCGGAAGAACTGAATAAAACCTGGCAGACGCAGCCGGCGTTATTAACCGCTTCCGTCGCGCTTTGGCGCGTTTGGCAGCAGCAGGGCGGTAAAATGCCTGCGTTAATGGCAGGTCACAGCCTGGGCGAATATTCCGCGCTGGTTTGCGCTGGCGTCATCAACTTTGCTGATGCCGTTCGTCTGGTGGAAATGCGCGGTAAATTCATGCAGGAAGCGGTTCCGGAAGGCACTGGCGGCATGTCTGCGATCATCGGGCTGGATGATGCCTCTATTGCTAAAGCCTGTGAAGAATCTGCCGAAGGGCAGGTTGTTTCGCCGGTTAACTTTAACTCGCCGGGACAGGTGGTTATCGCCGGGCATAAAGAGGCGGTAGAACGTGCGGGCGCAGCCTGTAAAGCCGCTGGCGCGAAACGCGCGCTGCCGCTGCCGGTGAGCGTACCGTCGCACTGCGCGCTGATGAAACCAGCGGCAGATAAGCTGGCGGTTGAATTAGCCAAAATTACCTTTAGCGCGCCAACGGTGCCGGTAGTAAACAACGTTGACGTGAAATGTGAAACCGATGCCGCCGCTATCCGTGATGCGCTGGTTCGCCAGTTGTACAATCCGGTACAGTGGACGAAGAGCGTGGAATTTATCGCGGCGCAGGGCGTTGAACATCTTTATGAAGTGGGTCCAGGTAAAGTCCTCACTGGTCTGACGAAACGTATTGTCGACACCCTGACAGCGTCGGCGCTGAACGAGCCGGCGGCGCTGTCTGCGGCACTTACGCAATAAAAGAGGAAAACCATGAGCTTTGAAGGAAAGATTGCGCTGGTGACTGGTGCAAGCCGTGGCATAGGCCGCGCAATTGCAGAGACTCTCGTTGCCCGCGGCGCGAAAGTTATCGGGACTGCGACCAGTGAAAATGGTGCGAAGAACATTAGCGACTATTTAGGTGCTAACGGGAAAGGTTTGATGCTGAATGTGACCGATCCTGCATCTATTGAATCTGTTCTGGAAAATATTCGCGCAGAATTTGGTGAAGTGGATATCCTGGTTAATAATGCCGGTATCACTCGTGATAATCTGTTGATGCGAATGAAAGATGATGAGTGGAACGATATTATCGAAACCAATTTATCATCCGTTTTCCGCCTGTCAAAAGCGGTAATGCGCGCTATGATGAAAAAGCGTTGTGGTCGCATTATCACTATTGGTTCTGTGGTTGGTACCATGGGAAATGCAGGTCAGGCAAACTACGCTGCGGCGAAAGCGGGCCTGATCGGTTTCAGTAAATCACTGGCGCGTGAAGTTGCGTCCCGTGGTATTACTGTCAATGTTGTGGCTCCGGGTTTTATTGAAACGGACATGACGCGTGCGCTGTCTGACGATCAGCGTGCGGGTATCCTGGCGCAGGTGCCTGCGGGTCGCCTCGGCGGCGCTCAGGAAATCGCCAGTGCGGTTGCATTTTTAGCCTCTGACGAAGCGAGTTACATCACTGGTGAGACTCTGCACGTCAATGGCGGAATGTACATGGTTTAATCACGATTGAAAAATATTTGCGTTATTAGGGCGAAAGGCCGCAAAATAACGTAAAATCGTGGTAAGACCTGCCGGGATTTAGTTGCAAATTTTTCAACATTTTATACACTACGAAAACCATCGCGAAAGCGAGTTTTGATAGGAAATTTAAGAGTATGAGCACTATCGAAGAACGCGTTAAGAAAATTATCGGCGAACAGCTGGGCGTTAAGCAGGAAGAAGTAACCAACAATGCTTCTTTCGTTGAAGACCTGGGCGCAGATTCTCTTGACACCGTTGAGCTGGTAATGGCTCTGGAAGAAGAGTTTGATACTGAGATTCCGGACGAAGAAGCTGAGAAAATCACCACCGTTCAGGCTGCCATTGATTACATCAACGGCCACCAGGCGTAAGTGAACATCTCCAGGCGGTCGTTCGACCGCCTGAGTTTTATCTTTTTGTCCCACTAGAATCATTTTCCCTCCCTGGAGGACAACCGTGTCTAAGCGTCGTGTAGTTGTGACCGGACTGGGCATGTTGTCTCCTGTCGGCAATACCGTAGAGTCTACCTGGAAAGCTCTCCTTGCCGGTCAGAGTGGCATCAGCCTGATCGACCATTTCGATACTAGCGCCTATGCAACGAAATTTGCTGGCTTAGTAAAGGATTTTAACTGTGATGACATTATCTCGCGCAAAGAACAGCGCAAGATGGATGCCTTCATTCAATATGGAATTGTCGCTGGCGTACAGGCCATGCAGGATTCTGGCCTTGAAGTGACGGAAGAGAACGCAAGCCGTATTGGCGCCGCTATCGGCTCCGGTATCGGTGGTCTCGGTCTGATCGAAGAAAACCACAGTTCGCTGGTAAAAGGCGGACCGCGTAAGATTAGCCCGTTCTTTGTCCCGTCGACGATTGTTAACATGGTAGCAGGCCATCTGACTATCATGTATGGCCTGCGTGGGCCAAGCATCTCTATTGCGACTGCCTGTACTTCAGGCGTGCATAACATCGGCCATGCCGCGCGTATCATCGCCTATGGCGATGCGGACGCGATGGTGGCAGGTGGCGCAGAAAAAGCCAGTACGCCGCTGGGCGTAGGTGGTTTTGGCGCAGCGCGCGCGCTGTCGACCCGCAACGATAACCCACAGGCGGCGAGCCGTCCGTGGGATAAAGAACGCGATGGTTTTGTACTGGGCGACGGTGCCGGTATGTTGGTGCTTGAAGAGTACGAACATGCAAAAGCGCGTGGTGCGAAAATCTATGCCGAAATCGTCGGCTTTGGTATGAGCAGCGATGCTTACCATATGACGTCGCCGCCGGAAAATGGCGCAGGCGCTGCGCTGGCGATGGTTAACGCGTTGCGTGATGCCGCGATTGAGCCTGCTCAGATTGGCTACGTCAACGCGCACGGCACGTCGACGCCTGCCGGCGACAAAGCTGAGACGCAGGCGGTTAAGTCAGTCTTTGGCGATGCTGCAAGCCGAGTGATGGTGAGCTCGACCAAATCGATGACCGGCCATCTGTTGGGCGCCGCAGGCGCAGTAGAGTCTATTTTCTCTATTCTGGCGCTACGCGATCAGGCCATTCCGCCAACCATTAATCTGGATAACCCGGATGAAGGTTGCGATCTGGACTTCGTGCCGCATGAAGCGCGCCAGGTCAGCGATCTGGAGTACGCTCTGTGTAACTCCTTTGGTTTTGGCGGAACTAACGGTTCCTTGATCTTTAAAAAGATCTAAGTTAAGCCAGAGACAGACATTAATAAAAAGGTCCGCTTGTCGGGCCTTTTTTATCAGGCATGACCCGTCCTGAATAGCGTTGACACGTTCCAGACTTAAATCCGGAGAACGTAATGATGACTGAGTTCAAACGCC